>DGSM01000020.1 GCA_002393975.1 Clostridiales bacterium UBA4362 | reverse complement strand
TTTAAGTTTGGAACATATAAATTAAATAAGAATATGGATATAGATGCTATAGTTGCTGAACTAAAAAAAGGATCTAATTATTATCCAAATACAGTAAATATAACCTTCTTAGAAGGCAAGAATATGAGATGGATTGCTAAAACAATTGCATCTAAAACATCTATACAAGAAGAGGATGTTTATAATAAGCAAAAAGATGAAGCATATTTAGATACTTTAATTGAAAAATATTGGTTCTTAACAGATGAAATAAAGAATAAAGATATCTATTATCCATTAGAAGGATATCTATTCCCAGATACATATAATTTCAATAATGAAGTTACAATAGAAGAAATATTTACTACTATGCTAGATAGAATGGAAACAAAGCTTGCTCCTTATAAAGAAGAACTACAAAAAAGTTCAAATAGTGTTCATCAATATTTAACAATGGCATCAATTGTAGAACAAGAAGCAAATGATAAAGAATCAAGAAAGGGAGTAGCACAAGTATTCTATAATAGATTACGTGCAACAATGTCTCTTGGAAGTGATGTTACAACATATTATGGTCTTAAAGTAGATATGTCAGAAAGAAATCTTACAACCAAAGAGATAATGGAAGCAAATGCTTATAATACTAGATCTACAGCAATGATAGGAAAATTACCAGTTGGACCAATTGGAACAATAGGAATCGATGCATTAGAAGCGGCAATGTATGGAGATGCAGAAAAAGTAGGATATTACTATTTCGTAGCTGATAAGAATGGAAAGATTTACTTTACTAAAAATGAAACAGAACATAATGCTAAGATTAAAGAATTAAAAGAACAAGGATTATGGTTCACATATTAATAAATAAAAGAAATAATAATATAAAGAGAAAATAAAGAATAAAATAAAGAATAAAAGATAAAAGAAAAAAGAGAATTAAAAATAAAACAAAAATAAAAAGAAAAACAAAAATAAAAAGAATGAAGATTAATCTTCATTCTTTTTTGCTTCTTTAACATCTTCTTTATCTTTAACTTTAAATGTTAATTTGTCGTCTTTCTTACTATAAGATACATAGACTTTTTGGCCATTCTTTAAAGTAGATCTTAAAATCATTTCTGATAATTCATCTTCAATATACTTTTGAACAGATCTTCTTAGAGGTCTTGCACCATATTGAATGTTTGTACCTTTCTTTAGAAGATATTCTTTGGCATCTTTGTCTATATACATTTTAATATTTCTATCATCTAGAACTTTTTGAGTATCTGCAAGCATTAGTTCGATTATTTTGTGTAAATCATCATCATTTAATGAATCAAATACAACTATTTCATCAACTCTGTTTAAGAATTCAGGTCTAAAAGCTTCTTTTAAGCTATTCATTATTTTTGTTCTATTTAAATCACTTACAGTACCAAAACCAATAGAATTACTGCTTGTTGAACCAACATTTGATGTCATAATAATAATTGTATTTTCAAAGCTTACAGTATTTCCTTGAGCATCTGTAAGTCTACCATCATCTAATACTTGTAGTAATATGTTAAATACATCAGGATGAGCTTTTTCAATCTCATCTAATAATACAATAGAATAAGGATGACGTTTAACTTTTTCAGTTAATTGACCTGCATCATCATATCCAACATATCCTGGAGGAGCTCCTATAAGTTTAGCTGTAGAGTTACTCTCCATATATTCAGACATATCTATTCTTATAATAGATTCTTCGTTTCCAAATAATTCAACAGCTAATGCTTTTGAAAGTTCTGTTTTACCAACACCAGTAGGACCAACAAATATGAAAGATGGGGGACGTTTAGTAGATTTTAATCCTGCTCTATTTCTTCTAATTGCTCTTGAAACTGATTCAACAGCATCATTTTGTCCAATAATTCTTTCATGAAGATGATCTTCTAAGTTTAATAATTTTTGAGTTTCTGCTTCAGTAATCTTTTGAACAGGAATCTTAGTCCAACTTTCAATTACTCTTGCAATATCTTCAAATGTAAGTTCAACTGGTTTCATTCTTTCTTCAATTTTATGAATGTTTTCTTCAAGATTTAATTCTTGAGTTTTTAGCTCAGCAGCTTTTTTATAATCTTCAGTAGAATCAGCTTCAGCAGCATCTACTTTTTGAGATTGAACTTCTTGAAGTTTATTCTTAAGAACTTCTAATTCATATAAATCTTTATTTTCTAAATTAATTCTTGAACAAGCTTCATCTAGAACATCAATTGCTTTATCTGGTAAAAATCTATCGTGAATATATCTTTCAGACATCTTAACAATGTTTTCTATAACATTATCAGATATTTGAACTTTGTGATAATCTTCATAATAAGATTTAATACCTTTTAATATTTCGATACTATCTTGAATAGATGGTTCTTCAACTATAACAGGTTGGAATCTTCTCTCTAAAGCAGAATCTTTTTCTATGTATTTACGATACTCTGTTAAAGTAGTAGTACCAATAAGTTGAATTGTTCCATCTGCTAAACTAGGTTTTAAGATATTTGCAGCATTCATTGAATGATCAGCATCACCAGCACCTACAATGTTATGAAGCTCATCAATTACTAAAATAACATTTCCTGCTTGTTTACATTCATCAATAATAGATTTCATTCTAGCTTCGAATTGACCTCTAAATTGAGTACCTGCAACAACTGCTGTCATATCTAATTGGTATACTTCTTTAGCAAGAAGTTTTGCTGGAACTTGTCCATTATTAATTCTTAGAGCTAATCCTAAAGCTATAGCTGTTTTACCAACACCAGGTTCACCAATTAAACAAGGGTTATTTTTAGTTCTTCTATTTAAGATTTCAACAACTCTTTCGATTTCTCTATCACGACCTACAACATTGTCAATTTTGTTTTCTCTTGCTTTTTGAGTAAGATTAGAACCATAAGTATTAAGATATTTTAATTTCTTATTTTTCTTAACAGTGGTCTTAACATTTGTTGTAGAACCATTAGGCTCTTGAGAGTCATTAGATTCTTTTGAATCTTTATTAAACATTCCAGAAAATAGGGAACTTAAAGGAACAGCAAATCCCATAGGAGTTCCATTTTGTCTGATTTCTGGATCATCACCATTTTGTGCTTCATCATCTAATTCAACATTTGCATCATCATAGTCTTCAGGATTCCCACTCAAATTAATACCACTTGCTTGAGCGGCATTTTGTAATTGCTCTAATTCCTCAGGTGACATATTAGAAATGTTATTAGATAAGTCATTAAGCATATCATTTAATTGTGATGTCATATTTTTTATATCATCATCGCTTAAATGTAGATTAGGAGAAAGGTTGTTAAAAGGATTGATACCATGCTTTTTTGCACAATTGTAGCAATAACCTTTTTTTACTGCTTTTCCATTTTCATCTTTTTCATCTACAAAAACGACAGCTGTATTCTTTTTACAATCTGAACAAATCATATATTTTTATACTCCATTCTATTCAACAATTATATATTTTTTTGAGCCAATAGTCAACATATTTAAGAGTTTCAAAAGATAAACCAAAGATCTTTAAAAAGCAGTTATTATTTATATTGACACTAGTTTATTGATAAAATATAATTGCCCTTGAAAATATATTTTAGGAGGTTGACATATATGATAAAAGAATCTTATGAAGAAATAATTGAATTAGAGAGACAAAGGCAAGAACACAATGTAGAACTAATAGCTTCAGAGAATTTCCCAAGCCAAAGAGTTTTAAATGCTTGTGGAAGCATTTTAACTAATAAATATGCTGAAGGTTATCCAGGAAAGCGCTATTATGGTGGATGTGAATTTATAGACATGATAGAGACTAAAGCCATAGAAGATGTATGTAAACTATTTGGATGCAAATTTGCAAATGTTCAACCTCATTCCGGAAGCAGTGCAAATCAAGCAGTTTATAGAGCTCTTCTTAAAAAAGGTGATGTAGTACTTGGAATGGATTTAGGAGCAGGTGGTCACTTAACACATGGACATAAAATGAGTTTCTCAGGTCAAGATTATGAAATCTATTCATATGGAGTTGACGAGAATGGAATCATTGACTACAAACAATTTGAAAAGCTTCTAAATGAGCATAATCCAAAGATGGTAATAGTAGGAGCAAGTTCATATTCAAGAACAATTGATTATCAAAAGTTCAAAGATATTCTAGATAAATATGCTAAAAAACATGATGGTGAAAGACCATATTACATGGTAGATATGGCTCATGTTGCAGGACTAATTGCTGCAGGAATTCATCCAAGCCCAGTAGGAATTGCAGATGTAATAACTTCTACAACTCATAAGACTTTAAGAGGCCCAAGAGGCGGATTAATTATTACTGATTCAGAAGAAATCATTAAAGAAATTAATAAAGCTGTTTTCCCAGGAATACAAGGAGGACCATTAGAACATATTATTGCTGCTAAAGGAATTTGCTTTGAAGAAGCTGCAACACCAGAATTTAAGAAATATGCAAAACAAATTATAAAAAATGCAAAAGCATTTTCAGAGGCTTTTATCAATGGCGGATTTAAGATAATCTCTGGCGGAACAGATAATCATATGTTTGTTCTAGATGTATATAATTCTATTGGAGTAACAGGAAAGGTTTGCGAAACTGAACTAGACAAGATCCATATAACAGTTAACAAGAACCAAATACCAAATGATACATTACCACCACTTAAATCATCAGGAGTAAGAATTGGTGTTCCAGCTATGACAACTAAAGGTTGGAAAGAAAAAGATTTTGAAAAACTTGCTAAAATAATTATGGATTATTTAAAGATTGTTAAAGAAGAAAAACAAGAAGAGGCAAGAGAAGAATATACAAAAAAAGTAGTTGATTTAATTGAATCTGTAAAGAAATAAATTATGTATACAGCCCCTAGCATAAAAAAATAAAAAAATCAACAATTTTTTAATAAAAAACATTGACTTTATTTATGAATTAACTTATAATAGAACAAGTATATTTATGTACGAATAAGATCTAGAGGGCTAATAGATGTTTTATTCATATCAGAACGAGATGAAATAAAAATATTGAAATTAAAAGGTAAACGCTGATTTTCTTAGGAAGATCGGTTTACCTTTTTTGTCTTTTTTATTAGTTTTCTATAATTATTTTCAGAGAAGAATTACATATAATAGTTTTTACAAATTTTTTGTTTTGGAGCAGGCACAAAAAGTTTGTAAGGATGATTATATGCAAAGAAGAGCTCGAAAATAATCACATAAGTTTACGAACTCTGCTTAAGATATTTTAAGGAGGAAAAGTATTTTGGCAAATACTAAGGTAAACGTTGATGTAAAAGACGTTAAGCACGAGAAAACAACCCGTAAATCTTTTTCTAAAATTGGTGACTTTATTGAAATGCCAAACCTTATCAAGGTTCAAAAAGATTCTTACAACTGGTTTGTTAACGAAGGACTAGGGGAAGTTTTAAGAGAAGTATCTCCAATAGTTGACTATTCAGAGAACTTAGTTTTAGATTTCCTAGATTACCACATGGATGAAGAAACAAAGTACACTGTTGACGAGGCAAAAGAGAGAGATGCCACATATTCAACAAAATTACATGTAAAAGTAAGATTGTTTAATCGTGAGACTGGTGAAATTAAGGAGCAAGTTATTTACTTAGGTGATTTCCCAGTAATGACAGAAACAGGTACATTTGTTATTAACGGTGCAGAGAGAGTTGTAGTAAGTCAGTTAGTTAGAAGTCCAAGCTGCTATTATGCATCTACTATGGATACTAAAACTGGTAAATATCTATTATCTTCAACAGTTATGCCACTAAGAGGAGCATGGCTAGAGTATGAAACAGATAATAATGATATTTTATGGGTAAGAGTAGACCGTACAAGAAAAATACCTATTACTACATTATTAAGAGCTATAGGAATTGAGAAAGATGAACAAATACTAGCCCTATTTGGTGATGAAAATCTTTTGAAATCTACTATAGAAAAGGATCCTATTAAAACACAAGATGATGCTTTAATAGAAATTTATAAGAAATTAAGACCTGGAGAACTTCCAACTGTTGAAGCAGCTAGAACATTGTTCGACAGATTATTCTTTGATCCTAAGAGATACGACTTAGCTAAAGTAGGTAGACACAAATTTAATAAGAAACTAAATTTAGCAACACGTATTTCAAATCAAGTAGCATTTGATACTATTGCAGATCCAGAAACTGGAGAAGTTTTTGTGGAAAAAGGCGAAACTATTAGCCCAGAAGTAGCTGTAAATATACAAAACGCAGGTATCAATAGTGTTGATATTTTAGTAAAAGAAGAAAAAGTAACTGTAATAGGAAATGGAACAGTTGATATTAAGAGTTTTGTAACTTCAAAAGATATCGGCGATTTAGATATCCATGAATTAGTAAACTATGCAGTTCTTAAAGATTTAATTACTAAAACAGAACCTAAAAAATTACATGATGCTATAAAAGAAAACTATGATGAATTAGTTCCAAAACATATTACTAATGAAGATATTATTTCTTCAATTAGCTATATATTAAATGTAGCTCATTCATTAGGAAAGATTGACGATATTGACCATTTAGGAAATCGTCGTATTAGAAGTGTTGGAGAATTATTACAAAACCAATTTAGAATTGGTCTTGCAAGACTTGAAAGAGTTGTTCGTGAAAGAATGACAGTTCAAGATCTTGATGCTATTACTCCACAAGCTTTAATTAATACAAAACCAATCACATCAGCAATTCGTGAATTCTTTGGTAGTTCACAATTATCACAATTTATGGACCAAACAAACCCATTATCAGAATTAACTCATAAGAGAAGAATTTCTGCACTAGGACCAGGTGGTCTTACTCGTGAAAGAGCTGGATTCGAGGTTAGAGATATCCATTATACTCACTATGGAAGACTTTGCCCTGTAGAATCTCCTGAAGGACCAAACATTGGTCTTATCTCAGCACTATGTTCTTTCGCAAGAATTAATGAATATGGATTTGTAGAAGCTCCATATAGAAAAGTTGATAAGAAAACAGGAAAATTAACTGATCAAGTAGATTACCTATCAGCTGATGATGAAGATAATTATAAGATAGCATTAGCTACAGAACCTGTTAATGATAAAGGTAAATTCATTAACAAGAGAATCAAAGTTAGAAATGTAACAGAATTTAAAGAAGTTTCTAGTGATGAAGTTGATTATGTTGAAATTTCACCAAGAG
>DGSM01000058.1:17811-19222 GCA_002393975.1 Clostridiales bacterium UBA4362 | reverse complement strand
AAGATCCTAATCAAATGGGTATGGACCCTAACATGATGAACCAAGGTATGTATCAAGATCCTAACCAAATGGGTGCTGATCCTAACATGATGAATCAAGGTATGTATCAAGATCCTAACCAAATGGGTGCTGATCCTAACATGATGAACCAAGGTATGTATCAAGATCCTAACCAAATGGGTGCTGATCCTAACATGATGAATCAAGGTATGTATCAAGATCCTAACCAAATGGGTATGGATCCTAACATGATGAACCAAGGCATGTACCAAGATCCTAATGCAATGGGATATGATCCTAATATGATGTATCAAGACCCTAATGCAATGGGATTTGATCCTAATATGATGGGACCTAACCCAAATAGTTTGAATCAAAATATGCAATTAGATCCTTCAGATCCTAATTCAGTTATAAATGCTCCTGTTCCTCCTGCCGAGGGACCAGCACAAACTAATGCTAACTTTAATACTGATGAATCAAACTTTAGTGCTCCAAAGCCTAAATCTAATAAAAAGACATTTTTAATAATTGGTATTGTTTTAGCATTAATTGTTTTAGTATTAATAATTTTGATTGCAACAGGCGTTATAAATATTGGTGGTTCAGAACCTCAAAACGTTACCGAAAATAAAGTTACTCCAGTAGCTAATGCAACTCCTGCTCCACCAGCAGCAAGAACTGAGCAAATAAACTTCTGTGAAGATTACTATTTTTCTTATGATGCAAATACTTGGTCTATAGATAACACAACTGCTGATGCATCTGGCAACCAAATTATTCAAATAAGTGACGGACAACATACTTTAAAATATGATTTCAATGCAAAACCTATTAAATCACTATTTGAACAAAGTGGAGTTGATGTTGGAACATCTCAAGGTTTACAAGTACTATATGAAATGTGTATAGCTACTTCTCAACAAAACAGCGTTGGTCAACTTGGAACCTTAACTGCTTTAGAAAGTGGTTCTTTCCAATTAACAAATTCTCAAAAATTATATTATGCATTTGCAGATTTACCAGATACATCTTCTACAACAGCTGGTGATTTAGCTCAAAACTCTACAGGAGGTAACGCTAGTTCATCTGTTGTAACAAGATTCTACTATATCTATTTATCTGCACCTACTGACGATGTTGTATTCTTCTTTGAACTTAAGAATTTGGATACAAGTTCTGAACCTGAAGTTCATCAAAATGTTTTAAAGATTTTAACATCAATTACTAAGAATGCTTCAGGAGTAAACACAAATACAGTTGGCAATACTGTTGCAAACGATTTAAATGATGCTGCTACTGCAAATGCAATTCTTGAAAATCAAGTAGCTGCTGACAACGAAATAGTAAATCCTCCTATTGAGGATCCAAATACTCCAGAGCCAACTGATGGACAAGCACAGCAACAACA
>DGSM01000058.1:7199-17748 GCA_002393975.1 Clostridiales bacterium UBA4362 | reverse complement strand
CAACAAGTGCAAGAGCAACAACAACAAGTACAACAATAATTTATATATATAATTTTACTAAAGATAAGTTATAGGAAGTACCACCTTCCTATAACTATTTTTATGAAAGGATAATTTATGAAAAAGACAATACTAGTTAGAGAAATTTATAAGAATGCAAAGAAATATATAGATAAAGATATAATTGTTTCTGGTTGGGTTAGAACAGTTAGATCTTCAAAAAATTTTGGCTTTATAGAAATGAATGATGGTACATTCTTCAAGAATATACAAATTATATTTGATGCCGATTTAGAAAATTATTCTGATATCGAAAAGTTATCAATTTCTTCTTCTATCGTAGTTGAAGGAAAATTAGTTGAAACTCCTAATGCTAAACAACCTTTTGAAATACACGCTACTAAAGTAGACATAGTTGATGTAGCAGATTTAGACTACCCTATTCAAAAGAAAAATACTTCATTAGAGTATTTAAGAACAGTTGCTCATCTTCGTCCAAGGACAAACACATTTAGTGCAACATTTAGAGTAAGATCTCTTTTATCATATGCAATACACAAGTTCTTCCAAGAAAAAGATTTCGTATATGTTCACACCCCTATCATCACAGCCAGTGATGCTGAAGGTGCTGGAGAAATGTTTACTGTTACTTCATTCGATTTAGCAAATGATTTAAAAGGAACTCCAAAATCAGCTGATAAAAATATAGATTTCAGCCAAGACTTCTTTAATAAAAATGCTCACTTAACAGTTAGTGGTCAATTAGAGGCAGAGACATATGCAACTGCATTTAGAAATGTTTATACATTTGGTCCAACATTTAGAGCTGAAGATTCAAATACTGTAAAACATGCTGCAGAATTTTGGATGATAGAACCAGAAATATGTTTTGCTGATTTAAATGATGATATAGATTTAGCAGAAGACATGGTAAAATATATTACTAAATATGTAGTAGATAATGCTCCAGAAGAAATTGAATTCTTTAATAAATTCATTAGTCCTGGTTTAATAGATAAATTAAATACAACTATTAAAGAGCCTTTTGGTAGAATTACATATACTGATGCTGTTAAAGAACTAGAAAAGCATAATGATGAATTTGAATATAAAGTTTCTTGGGGCGTTGATTTAGCAACAGAACATGAAAGATATTTAAGTGAAAAAATATTTAAGAAACCTGTTTTTGTTACTGATTATCCAAAAGAAATAAAAGCATTCTATATGAAAATGAATCCAGATAATAAAACTGTAGCTGCATCTGATATGTTAGTTCCTGGAATTGGAGAACTAATTGGTGGTAGTCAAAGAGAAGATGATTTAGAAAAATTAACAGCACGTATGAATGAATTAAAGATGGATCAAGCTAATTATTGGTGGTATCTAGATTTAAGAAAATACGGCTCTGTACCACATGCAGGATTTGGATTAGGATTTGAAAGAATGATGATGTATGTTACAGGTATGCAAAATATTAGAGATGTTATACCTTATCCAAGAACACCAAAAAATTGTGAATTCTAAAAAACATAAAAAATATATAATAATATTAATAAACAAAAAGAATATCATAGTTACTATGATATTCTTTTTTTTTTTTTTAAGTTTTTAATAATAATAATTATTATAATTTTTATTTACCAATTCTTTTGATAATACTTTCTTCCAGAAGCAGCATTACCATAAACTTGTTCATCTTCATCCAATGATTGTTGTCTTTGATCAATTGTATTTTGTTGTAGTCCTCTTATTTCATTCTCTAATCCATTATATGGATCTTCTTCTGTATTATTCTCTGTAGAATTTCCTCCATTAGAACTATTTTGTTCATTGGTGTCATTACTATTTTGTCCCCCACTACTGTTTTGAGTATTGTTAGATGTCTCATTTGAAGGAGGTGGTGGTGGTAAATTCTCTTTTAGTTTTTCAATCTCATCTAATAGTTTTTGAGCAGTTTCATCATGGCCTTCTTCTGGTCTAAATTTGGCACATCCTTCTTCCACCAGCACATATTCTGCTGTTTCGATTATTTGCCAAGATTGTGCTGCATTTTCTTCGTTTGCATATGTTTCAGGATCTAGCATATGTATAAGCGCAAGTGCATAATTAACTCTTATATCACATTCTTTTCCTTCAGGAGGATCTTCATCTAAAGCTGCTTGATAATAAGTAGCTGCCATTTCATAATCCCCTTCATCATAATATTGGTTCCCTCTATTATATATTGGAACATATCTTTCAAATAAAGTAGTTCCTACTAAAAGATCTTCAAATGCTTTATTATAAGTTCCATCTTTAAAATGATCCACAAAACTTTTATTAACAAAATATCCAAAAATAGATTTTACAAAAAGCAAGAATAATATAATAGCAAGAGAAACAAGGACTATATCTAATATTTTTCTTTTTTTATTTGCCATATGTCCCCCTCATAAATCTCCAAAATTCAATTATAAGAACTACTACTAAAATGATAGCAAAAATATAATATATATCACCATACACTTTCTTAGTTCCAGTAGTTTCTATTCCATTTTCTTTTACCGAAATAATTTGTGAAAGTTTACTATCTAATCTAGATTTATCATTTGACATATTATAATAATCTAAGCCTAGTTGTCCTGCAATAGTTCTAAGAACATCTTCATAAATATATGAAACTGCATCTTCATAATTATTAGTTGGATCTTTTACTACCCTAACTTCATTTACACTATAGTTTAGATTATAGTAAAGCTTTGCTCCTTGAGTTGATCCATATCCTAAAACAGCTCCATTATTAATGTATTTTTTAAGCCCACTAAATGTTTCTATTCCTCTTCCATCTGTTGGCTCACCATCACTAAAGAAAAATACGGCTCTTTGTCTATTATCGCCATTTCTTTGTAGAATTTCATTCATACTAGAGATAGCAAAAGAAGGATTTGAAGGATTTGCCATATAATAATCTTTAACATTTAATGCATCAATAGCATCAAGAACAGATCTAGCATCAGAAGTGAATGGAATCATAACTCTTGAATAATTATCAACTGTAATTAAAGCGAATCTAGAACCAGCCAAAGAATTAATAATTTGAGTGGCATCTTCTTTAACTCTATCTAGTCTTGTCTTTTTTCCAAATTCCATATCCTGACCAGACATACTTATAGTAGTATCTATTACAAGTAATACATCAAGGTCGCTTAATACAACCTCTTCTTCTCCCACATATACCATTGGTCTAAGGTTAATTATAAATATTAATATAATAGAAATTATTTTTAGAATAGTATCAAGTACTTTTTTCTTCTTCCTTTTAAAACCCACAAAGATTATTATTGGTATTAAAATAATACAAATAAAAATCATTAGTCCGAATAGGAATTATTGGATTTACTGTCATATCTTTTCCTTCTCTTTAATAATAACTAAAATAACTGTAGCAACAATTAAAATGTAAAAAGGTTTTTGAGGCATATCAGTAACTGTTGTTATTGGATTTCCCTCTATTATTTTTGCCTCTGTTTTTTCAATATCAACAAATATGTTATGCATTGTATTGTTTGAAGAAGTGCCTAATTCATATAGTTTTCCGCCAGCATCATTACATACTCTTCCAAATTCTTCTTCATCATCTGGTGTCATAAAGTTTCTAACATAACCTTTTCCTGGTGCAATACCGAAAATTGTTATCTTCTTATCAATACATATTTTTGCAGCATCTGGAAGAGAAATAAGTGGAGTTCCTTCCAAATCATTATCTGTAGCAAGAATTATTATTCTTGTTCTATCTTCATCATGTTTTGGAAAATCAAAAGCAGTCGCTGCTAGTGCATCTCCTATTAAAGATGATCCTCTTGAACTATCTTCAGTAGTACCAGAGAAAATATAGCTTAAGTCTAAATTATCTTGATTTGATAATATAGGAAAGAAACTATCATAATAATCATTAACAACTTCAAATGCTTTTAATAATTTTTCTAACATTGAATCTATATACTCATAATCTTCTGTTAATGGACAAAGTAAATTAGGTGTACAATTGAATATAACTATCCCTATTCTTTCTCCATCAACATCTGATAAAGTTTTTCTAAATTCATTTACTAATTGATAGTCTAATTCACTACAAGATGTTGAAACATCTAAACATAAAAATATATCTCTAGTCTTCATTTGACTATTTCTACTAGAAATCTTAATTGGCCTAGCTGCTAGTGCTAACGAACTAAGTACAATTATTAAATAAAGACTAATTGTGATTACATTCACTATTCTATATTTTCGCATTTGCGATTTAAAATAATTTGATTCTCTTAAATATCTTGTATTAGCAATTCTTTTTCCCGTTTTATATTTAGTTTTCTTTTTCTTTCCAACAAAGAATGCTATTACAAAAAGAATTAATCCAATTACAAAAAATATTGGATATTTCATCTCCATCTTTGAATTACTCCTCTAGTTTTATCTAATGAACTTTTAATATTTCCATTCTCACCTTCTTCAAATTCAGGTGAATAATATTCTGCAACTAATGTAGTAAGTGGTTTTATTTTTAAAATAGAAATTTCAGTTAAAGTATAGTTTTGAACTTTAATTCCAGTCATGTCAAAAACAAATAATCTAATTACTGAACTTAGTTCTCTATATGCTTTTCTATTATCAATTTTGCCTTTTGTTACATCATCTTCAATCTTGATTAAAGCATCTAAATACTTTTTCTTAATTCCGGCCACTAAACTCATTGGAGGCTTCTTAATTTCTATTGGTTTATCTTTTATTTTCTTCCTTAATAAAAGAAAATAAACAGCAACAACAATAAGAGAAAAAGCAAAAAGGCCTAATGTTAGATAAATAGGCCATGTTGAAAACATATATGGATCTTGTAACTCAACGTCTATATTCATCGCGTCGCCTTTCTATTAATTCTATTATCTTTGGTACTACCTCTTCCTTAGTATCAATAACACAAGTAGAGGCTTTCGCTTGCTTAATTTTTTCTTTATTTCTACCATCAATTTCTTTTCTTAAATCAAGTTCAGCTTGATGAAGTCTATCATCTTTTACCCAATTTAATGGAATATAAGAATTAGCATCTATGTCAAAACTACCTTCACCTGTCATTAGGGAATCTGCTATATTAATAATAAAAATATCATTTTTTATACCAAGCTTTTTTAATGTATCTGCCTTAATATTGCTAGTTCCAAATCTATCTGTAATAACAAAAATAATCATACTTTTATTAATATTATGTAAAATGAAATCAAGGTCTTTTTCTACGCAAGAGTCATCAGTATTTCCTTCCATTCCATTCACATCATAATCATGTAAACCTAGCTCAATACTAGTTTCTGATGTTTTAAAATCATGAAATGATATTCTATTATTCTTATTAAACATAAAGCCAATTTCATCATGATTTTTATAAGCTACATAAGCAAGTGTTCCTGCAGTAAGTAAGGCAACTTCTTTTTTAGAAGCTCCACTTTCTGTATCTGCATCCATTTTTTTACCACTATCTAAAAGAATTAAAACATAATGCTTTCTTTCAGCAATATATCTACGAACTAGAAGTCTTCCCGTTCTTGATGAAGATTTCCAGTCGATGTCTTTTACATTATCACCATAGTTATATTCTCTAAGATCTTCAAAGTCCAAACTTCTTCCATAGTAAATTGATTTATAAGATCCTTCTAATATATTCTTTGTCTTTTTATTTGAATATATTTGAATATTAGCTTTAACTCTGTTAATATAACTTTTTAACATATCTTATCCTTTTCTAAATTTAAGGTGTTCTAATAGAATTAATTAAAGCATTTATAATTGCTTCTGGTTGAACATTATCAGCAACGGCTGAATAATTTAATGTAATTCTATGTCTTAAAGCACTATATATAAGAGCTTTAACATCATCAGGAACTACATAATCTCTACCATTTATTAATGCTATAGCTTTAGCAATTTTCATTAATGTAATAGATCCTCTAGGGCTAGCTCCCATTTCAATGTAAGAAGCTAAATCTTTGCTTATTACACTAGAAGCATTTCTTGTAGCACTAATTATTTCTGTAATATAATGCTTGATTGAATCATCAATATATATTTTTTTTGCTACATTTTGTATATACTTTAAGTCATCAATTGTAACTGTTGATTCTGTTTTTACAAAAACATTTTTCTCTATTCTATTTAATATCTCATATTCTTCTACTGCAGTAGGATATTCTATTTTTTCTTTTAATAAAAATCTATCTTGTTGAGCTTCAGATAATAGATATGTTCCTTCTTGTTCTATTGGGTTTTGAGTAGCCATTACTAAAAATACATCTGGCATCTTATATAGCTTTCCTCCAATAGTAACTTGTTTTTCTTCCATACACTCAAGCATGGCACTTTGAGTTTTTGAACTTGATCTATTTATTTCATCTAATAGTACAAAATTTGCATAGACAGGTCCTAATTGAGTTTCAAATGTACCAGTTTGACTATTATATATTTGAGTTCCTACTATATCACTAGGTAGGATATCTGGTGTACATTGAATTCTTGAAAAAGAACCTGAAACTGAATCTGCTAATGTCTTAGCTGCAGTTGTTTTTCCTAAACCAGGAACTGACTCAAGTAAAATATGTCCATTTGCTATAAAAGCTGTAAGTAGAGCTAACTTTAGATGTTTTTGTCCAACAATCTTATTATCGTAATATGCTCCCATCTTACTAATAATATCAAAACTTCTTTGCATTTCTTCGTTTGAAATATTTGGGTTACTCATTATTTCCTCCTAACTATCTTTGGTATATTTTACCAAGCCTTCCTATAAAGATTTATAAAATCATCCTTAGTAACCTCTCTTGGATTACCAGGTTTACATGGATCAAGCATAGCTTTATCAGCTAACATTTCAAAGTCTTCTTGTTTTACTCCAACATCTCTAAGTCTTTGATTTATTTTAAGTTTGCTTGATAATTCTTGTATTTTTTCACATAAAGTTTTTATTACTTCTTCTTTAGTAAATTCTGATGCTTCAACATGGAAAGCTTCTATTAATATCTTTCTGAATTTTTCTTCGCAATTCTCACCATTAAATTCCATAACTGTTGGTAATAATAGTGCATTCGCAATACCATGTGGTGTATCATAAATTGCTCCTAATTGATGTGCCATAGAATGAACAATTCCAAGTCCTACATTTGAAAAACCCATACCAGCTATATATTGTGCATATGCTACTTTATCTAAAGCTTCTTCATCATCATAGAAAATAGCATCTTCTAAATTATCATATAATAATTGAATAGCTTTCATAGAAAACATTTCACTCATAGTATTTGCATTAACACAAATATATCCTTCGATTGCATGTGTTAAAGCATCCATTCCTGTTGCCGCAGCAAGTGATTCTGGCATTGATGCCATTAATTCACTATCTACAATTGCAACAATTGGAATTGAATTCTCATCAACACAAACCATTTTAGTTTGCGTTTTTGTATTAGTAATTACATAATTTATTGTTACCTCTGCTGCTGTTCCAGCTGTTGTTGGTATAGCAATAAGTGGTTCTCCTCTATTTATAGTATTAGAAACACCATTTAAATCTTCCAATGTTCTATCTGGATTGTTTACTAAGATACTTATTCCTTTTGCTGTATCTATGCTAGAGCCTCCACCAATAGCAACAATTAAGTTTGCTCCCATATTAGTATATTCTCTTACGCCATCCATTACATTTTGAATTGTTGGATTTGGCTTTACATCATGGAATACACTATACTTTATATCTTCCGCTTCTAACATATCTGTTATTTTACTTGATACACCTATTTTAAATAGTTCTTCATCAGTTACTACTAGAACACTTGAAAAGTTTCTTTTCTTTATTTCCTCTACTAGAACTTTCCTTGAACCTTTTCCAAAATATGAAGTTTCATTTAATATAAATCTCTCCATAAACTCTCCTTTTAGTTATTGCAAATAGCAACAAAAGTCATCATTAAATCACCACAAAGATTAGAACCTGTATCAGTTACACCAAATTCACCAAAAGTAAGTGGCATTATGAAAGGAATTTTATTTGCTGCACTTTTGATTGACTCAGCTATATAAGATATGTCTTCTTCACTAAAATCTATTAGTCTTTTCCCACTATGTAGAAGTATTAAAGAATTTACTTCTTTTCCTTCTACTCTAAGATTATCTAAAAACTTTCTAATAACAGCATTAGGAGCATTCATTAATTCTTCTTTAGTCGCTGTCATCTTTATTATCCCATTATTGATATATACGTTTTCATTTACCTCTATTTCATTATTTTCTGTTATAGAAATAGGTTGTCTAATAATGGTACTACTTCCATCAACTGTTTTTATTCCTAATGGATGAAGAATGAATTCTTTATATAGATTTTCATCTTTCATTTCAGACATTTTTTTATTATTCCATGTTGAGTAAACTTTAAATGCATCTTTGGAATCAATTTGCTTTATTGTTCTATGATTACTGCCAACATCTGTAATAATTCCACATTTAGTAGTTTCATGATATTTTCCATCAAACCAATTCTCAATATTTTTATCAGTATATATAAGAGCTACTGCTACTCCTTCATTTATTAGTGCATTTTCTGTAAATACTTTAGCTTGACCATCTGTAGTATCACTTGAAGCTACTCCACCAAATATAGGAATACTCCCTATAGTTTCAAATATTCCTTTTTGATATTCTTCTTCAGCCCCAGGAGTACAAAACATAAAACAATAATTTGGTCTTCCTTTTTTAGTATGTTTTTTTAATGCTTCTAATATTGCATACTTTGCAGAATCTCTTGCATCTACAAGTCTGGTGCAAGCCCCTGTTGTAGCCTCCATTATATTGTCACCAATTGCTAGCATTCCTGAAAAACCATCTTCGGAAGAAATAAAGCCTTCTGAAGTAAATAAACCAATACTTGTTGTACATCCAATAATAGGAGCTGTTCCCAATTCTTCTTTGGCTCCATTTAGAACTGCCTCTTGATCATATTTACTACTATTAAATAAAAAAGCTATTTTTGTTCTTTCCAAATCTAGCACTGCTTTTTTGGCAATTGATTTTCCTGCTGTTCTTGAATCATCACTAGATTGCCATGACACATTAGTCTTCATTTGTTCCTCCAAAATTGTTAGCCATTAAATAGCACATCTTTTATGCTATCTCCAATAATTTTATTAAGGTCTATCATCATTTGATTAAAAGCAATTTCAGCATCAAAATAAGCTTTGATATCTTTATCTTCAACAAGTCCATTATATAGCTTAATAAGCTTAACTTTTTTATCATTCTCATTGATTTCTTCTTTATTTTGTTGCTTTACTTCCATTAATTGAAGTTCTTGCTTTAATGTTTCGAATTCCATTATTTTGCTTTTCATTTGTGGATCATTAAATAATCTATCTTTAATATTTTTAAAAGTTAAATATTGGTCAGATTTTCTTATTTCTTCTGCCAATCTATTAGCTGTATCATATACTTCCATTTTCGTTTTTGATCCTTTCCAAAATATACTCGAATTATATCAAACGAGTCCATAAAAAACAAATAGTTATTTAAGTTTAATAACTAAAATAACTATTTGCTAAATTATATTTTTAAATTAAGCATACGCATTTCTTTTATTGAAATCAACTAAGTTTGAATACTCGCCTTCTTGTTTCTTCTTGTTTGCTAATTCTTGCTCTGCTTGTTCAGCTAATTTCTCTGTAGAAGTTGTTGAAACTGCTTTTTTATAAATCTTTAGTGTTGAATCAGTTATAGTATTCCAGTTATAGCATTCTTTTACTTTACTAATTGCATTTTTAGAAACTTGCGCACATAATTTTTGATCAAATAATAGTGCAAGTACTGAATCTGCTATTGAGTTTGAATTACCTGCATAAGCTTTCATTCCTGTGATTCCATGATCTATGATATCATTTAATCCTCCAATATCAGATACAACTGTTGGAACTCCAGCAAGCATAGCTTCTAATGCTACTATTCCAAATGGTTCATATGTACTTGGAAATACTGCTACATCTGCGCATTTGTACATTTTTTGAACCTTTTTAGAATCACAATATCCAACGAAATATACTTTATTAGCTATTCCTAGATATTCTGCTTCTGCTTTAAGCTCATCTAACATTCCGCCTCTACCTGCAACAACAAGTTTTGCATCATTATAATTTTGTAGAATCTTAGGCATTGCTCCAATTAAGTTTTGAACACCTTTTTCATAAACTAAACGTCCTACATATAATATAATCTTTTCATTGTCTGCAGCATATTGTCTTCTAAAATCATAATCTCTGTCTACATCTTCAAAGTTATCTAAGTTTACTCCATTTGGAACAACTGTAATTTTGTCATATGGAAGTCCAAATATTCTTTGAAGATCATTTTTCATAAAGTTACTATTAACTATAACTTCTGAAGACTCATAAGATAATAGCCATTCTGAATCATTAATATATCTTTGTGTGTCATTATGGATTCCACTATTTCTTCCATTTTCTGTAGCATGTATAGTACATACTAAAGGAAT
>DGSM01000058.1:0-7042 GCA_002393975.1 Clostridiales bacterium UBA4362 | reverse complement strand
GCTTTAGAGACCATATTAAAGTTTAGTTGCATAATCCAATCAATAAAATTGTTTGGATGGATCATGTAATTATCAACTCTATATACTTTTACTCCATCATCATCTTCTTCGTATGGTGTGTTGCCATCTCTATAAGTAACTACACTAACTTCATGTCCATTTTCTACAAGCTTATGAGACAAATCGTGAACTACTCTAGAAATACCTCCAACTATTCTTGGTGGATATTCCCACGATAGCATTAATATTTTCATACATTAGCCCCTTTCAATGTAACTTCTCTTAAGTAAATACACATTCTGTACCCAATTTTACATCAAACAATATTAAAAGTAAAGTATTTTCATAGGCCTTGAATTATTACAAAATTGTAATAATTTTTTAGCCACTTTTGAAGGGATTTCTATTGTAAATAAAAATTCGTTATTATAAAATATTTCCAGTAGTTTATTCTCAAAAAAGGAGGAGAGATGTCACAACAATCAAATGATAAAACTTTCGAATCAAATGCAAATGAAGATATCAAATCAACTAGAATTCTCATAGACAATTCATCTTCAAAAGAAAAATCATTTGCTTCAAAGAATAAGTTAAACTCTATTCTTGACTCAATTTTAAAGCCTAATAATTCTTTACCTTCAGATCAAGAATTAACTAAAGATATTGACAAAGGTTCTATTCCTTCAAGCTACGACATGGCCACTATATCAATACCTAACGAAAGAAAGATTTCATCAGATAATTCTCATAATACATCAGAAAAAGAAGATCCAAGAAGACCAATAATCATTGAATATTATGATCTTCCATATAAATATGATAAAACCACAGTTAGGGTTTTAGCTCAAGATCCAAATACTCTTTTTGTATATTGGGAAATATCAGATAAAGATAGAGATAAATTTGTTGAACAATATGGTCCTAATTTCTTTAATGAAACAAAACCTGTATTGCTTATCAAGAATTTAACAGATGATTATGTATATGAATTAGAAATAAATGATTTTGCAAATAATTGGTACATCCATGTTAATGATTCAAAATGCAGATATACAATTGAATTAGGAAGAAGACCTAAAAATTCATCTGATAATAGCTACATACCTGTTACCTATTCAAATGTTATGGAATCACCTAATGACCATGTACTATTCTTTAATGAAGGTGACAAAATAATATTTAAGAATATAGCAACTAAGAAATTAACAACTAGAGTATATACTAATGGTGAATTTGGTAATGATTTAAAAACTCTATATAAAGATTACCACCTTGAGAATGGTAGATTTGATTATAGAAATCCTTCTTCTCAAAACCCTACATCAAATGTTATGTAGTATAAATATAAAAGGTTTTCTATTTTTAGAAAACCTTTTTTGAATTTTCATAGATAGAAAGGCATTGTCTAATTATATGGCAAACAGAAACAAAAATGTTAAAGGATATGTAAGCTTTATACTCCATGCTCATCTTCCCTATGTTCATCATCCAGAAAGTGAAGACTACCTAGAAGAGCAATGGTTTTTTGAAGCAGCCTCAGAAACATATATTCCTTTGCTTAAGAGATTTCAAAAATTAGTAGATGAAAATATAGATTTTAGATTTACTATGTCACTTACTCCACCATTATTAAATATGATGGATAATAAGTTATTACAAGAAAGATATATCAAATATTTAGAGAAACATATTGAGCTTGCTCAAAAAGAATGTGAAAGAACCCAATATGATGATAGGATTAATAAACTATCTCATTATTATTTAGATAGATATACTGAGGATTTAAGATTTTTTAAAGAAGAATGCAATTGTTGTTTAATTAATCAATTTAAAAAGTTCAATGATTTAGGAGTACTTGAAATAATAGGATGTGGCGCAACTCATGGTTACTTCCCTATTTTAATTCTAAATGAAAAAACAGTTAAAGCTCAAATCCAACTTGGAGTTCAAGCTTACTATAAATACTTTGAAAAGCCATTAAAAGGTTTTTGGCTTCCTGAATGTGGATATGTTCCAGAATCAGATAAGTATTTAAGAGAATTTGGAATAGAATATGTTTTAGTAGAAACACATGGTATTCTTTATGCAGATCCTACTCCTTTATATGGAACTTATGCTCCAATAGTTTCACCAGATGGTGTTGTTGCTTTCGGACGTGACTTAGAATCATCTAGACAAGTTTGGTCTTCAATAAATGGTTATCCTGGAGACTTTAATTATAGAGAATTCTATAGAGATATAGGTTTTGATGCTCCATATGAATATATTAAACCTTATATTACTTATAATGGAGTTAGAGTTTCAACTGGTATTAAGTATTATAGAATTACTGGCAAAACTGAAGAAAAAGATGTTTATAATTTAGATTGGGCTATGGATAGTATTAATCGAAATGCTGGAGATTTCTTTGATAATAGAGTAAGACAAATTAACTATTTATCTAAACATACAGAAAATCCACCAATTATTGTATGTCCATATGATGCAGAGCTTTATGGTCACTGGTGGTATGAAGGTCCAGATTTTCTTTATACACTTGCCAAAAAGATTTATTATGATGATTGCAATTTTTCACTTATTACTCCACATGAATATTTAACAAAATATCCTAATATTCAGCAATCTACTCCTTGTAGAAGTTCATGGGGCGCTAATGGTTATAGCTATGTATGGCTTAATGGTTCAAATGATTATATTCATAGACACTTACATGTTGCTGGAGACAGAATGTGTGAACTAGCTATGCGCTATCCAAACTTACCTCAAGATTCATTAAAGCGTAGAATATTAAATCAATGTGCTAGAGAATTAGTTTTAATGCAAAGTAGTGATTGGCTATTTATTATAACAAATGGAACCATGGTTGATTATGCTAAAAAAAGAGTAAAAGATCATGTTGGTCGTTTCACTAAACTTTACTATATGATGTTAAAGAAACAAAGTTTAATTGAAGAAGATAAATTAGATGAAACAAACATGCTATTCTTGGAGGATATTGAGAATAAAGATGATATATTCCCTGAAATGGATTATATGATTTATTACTAATATTTAATAATATATTAAATAATTAATAGTAGTAAAAAATAACAACAATAACAAAAAAAGAGATTCTTTTGAATGAATCTCTTTTTTGTTATTGATTTTTTAATTAATCAAAATTAATAGTTCTTTGTAATCTATTTAATCTCATTTGATTCAATTTTGAATCAGAAAGATTTAAGAAATGTTCTTCTCTATCAGTCAAATCTTTTCCTTCTAGAACTGCAAAAGATATGTTCTCTTCTATTTGATTATATATAACATTTGTTAAATCATTTTTACCAGTTCCAAAGCATCTACTTACTTTAGAATCTACAAATTTTATTAGAAAATCTTTTTGACAAGCCTTTGGAACCATATTAATAATGTCACGTAAATCTTCAACTAGATTATCATAAGTCATATATCTTTCTCGATCATCTATCCCGCCTCTCTTTGGCAAGAATCCTACTGCTTTATAGTACTTTCTATTATCATATTCATTTAATAGACTATCTATGAAAATATCATTTACTAATCTTTCAAATGAATCAATCTTAGAAACTCTTTTTAATTTGTTTCCATTTACGTAAACATCTATACTATCTTCTAAAGTGTCTTCACTTAGTTGGATATTAGTTGATTTTTCTTTAAGTTTTAAGCAATAGTAATTAGTCTTATCTTTTCTAAATTTAGCTGGTAGTTCCTTATCCTCTGTTAAAACTTCAATAAATATTTTTCCTGCTTTGTTTATTTCAAAGAAATGGAATCCTCCATCAGAATGATAAATATAAACATTTTCAGCCAATTTATAGAAAGCATTATATAAGTTATCTTTTACTGCTTGTCTTCCAAATTCATTAATAGAGTATATTTTATGCCAATTAGATTTTGTTAATTTTTCAACCAAATCAGAATCAACTTTTTTTGGTTTATTCTTTATTAAATAATCAGAAATAGCTTTCTCAACTTCTGACTGCTTCATTTGAGTTGCATTAGCAATTATAGAAACTTGTGAGATAAATTCGGGTACATTAAGTACTCCTCCCTCAATAAATTTCTTATTTGGTATCAATCTAAGTTTAACCAATTTTGTAGAAACATCATTTGAGTTTTTATCTAAAACACGTTCAAATTCTTTCTTTTTTAGTCTTAATGCATCATCTTTTCTTTGATCAACTATAGTAAATGTATCATCTTTTTTAGTTGCTGTTATTTTTGGATCATATAATTGTTTAGACAAGTTTTCAACATTTTCATTAAGTCTTAAGTGACTATTAATTAATACCTTTTTTAAGCATTTTAAATATATTTTTCTCATGAAAACTGGCTGCTGCTCAGGACTAGATAGTCTTGCATCATTTGCTAAAACAAATATTTCTTCAATATCGTTTCCAATTTTATTTATATCAAGATTACTTTTACTATAATATTCAAGATTTAAAGCTTTTTCTTCAATATAGTGAACACTTATATTTTCAATTATTCTATCAACTTTTTCCACATCTTTAACATTCATTGGTTGATTAGCTTTAATTTTATCTAAATAAGTATTAAATTCTTCAAGTTTAGCTAAGTCTACTTTCCCAGAGTCGCTTATAAAAGTCGACATTCTTTCATTAAAAGCATCATTAGTGGTCTCAATATTCATAAACTTGTTGAAAGAATAACCCATAACTTTTCTTAGGAATTTAATTATAGATTCATATGCATTTGTCTTTAGTATATTCATAATCCCCTCCATTATTATTGTATGAACTTTTATATTACATTTCAACTTTTTTCATATAATTTTTTTGCAAAAAAGGAAAAAAAAGAAAGCCTTTAGGCTTCCTCTTCAAGTTTATTAATTATTCCTTTTTTGATATTTGCAACACTAATTGGCTCTATAACATTTTCAAATGCATCCTCATAATCAAATGTTATTTCATTATCTAATATGTTAACAATATCTAATATTGCATCTTCTCTAGACATTCCGTTTGAAATTTTATTTTCAACAATTTGATTTAACATTTCAATTATGTCATTTTGCAAATCATATTTTTCACTTACAAAATAACTAGTTGCAATACTCATTTTAGAAGTATCTGCTTTATCAATGTATTTTTCAGGATGAGCAATTCCATTTTTTATCATTTCTTCTTTTAAGCCCCAGATGCCTTTATCCACTAAATCTTTTTCACTATAATCAAGAACTTTCAATAGAATTTCTAATTCCATAAAAAATGGTTTATATGTAAGTATTTCTTTCCCCTCACCTATAGCTTTATAAGCTATTAAATCTGCTACAGCTTCTCTAAAAGCATCACCAAAATTTATCATATCTACAGTAGCTAAATGACCTTCTGTATCTTCAATTGGTGTTAATAATGAATATGATAAAGATCTAAAATTGTTTTCAACATAAGCTTCAGTGCTACCATGTCCTAGTACTTCATGTAAAAATGTATATTTAACTTCTAATAGTTTTTCATCAGTTAGCTCTTCCCAGTTTTCTGCTTTAACTACAATTTGTCCATCTGTAGGATTAAAAGTGGCAGTAGTAGCTTTGTTTCCTGTAAGGAAGCAAAGAATTCCAAAGTCCATTTCTATAACTTCTAATCTCTTTAAGTTGTAATAAAGTACTGAAAAATCAATATCAAAGCCGCTTTCTTCTAGCTTATTAATTCCTTCTAAAATCAAGTCTTTAAATTTTTCTTTAACTTTTGTATTATTTGAAATAGCTTCTCTTAAATCATCATAAGATGGATTTTCAATTCCTACTATGGAAGAAAATTCTTGGCTATCCTCTATAAACACAGAATCAGCATACTTTGGATTTTCCTTAATTGATTTTATTCTATATTCACCATTTGGAGTTTTTTCAACTTCTATTTTTTTAGAAGAGAATAATTCATCTGCATTTTCATATGTTTTTTCTTCTATTTCATCTTCAAATTCCAATTCTTTATTCTTAAGAGCAATTCCAAATCCTGTCTCTTCAATAGCTTGTGCAAGTGATATAAATTCGCCATTATTATAAACTCTAATTGGAAATCTATATAATTTACCTTTTTCTAAAGAAACTTCTAAATTTTCTCCAAAAGTCTCTTCTTCGCTTTCACTTTCACTATCTTCCATCATAGCATTTATTAATTTTAATTTGTGATTAAAAATTTTGTTAAGCTCTTTAAATTCATCTATGTCAGTATAAACAAGTTTTGTAGATTTAATTGAATTTCCTATATCAGATGAATCGGTAAAATCATCTGTCTCAAGTTTTCTTAAAAATACTTTATAACCATCATTATCAAATATGGCATAAGTTCTATCCTTAAACTTGATTTCATTAACATATCTAAACTTATTTTTCATTTGAGCACCTCACAAATCTTTTATCTTATCTTTTGATTTTTTATATTATATCACTATGTAAAATAATAAATCAATTCTAAAACTACTATAAAATTTTATGCTGATTCCTTATTTTCATCTCTTTTAGTTGTATTAGTAAACTTTCTTTTATTATTATTTCTCTCTTTTTTGTTTTCATCTCTAACAAGCTCTGGTTCAGCATGTTGTTCAACTGTTTCACGAGTAATTGTGCATTTAATTATTTGAGGATCTGATGGAATATCATACATGATATCTCTCATAGTATCTTCCATAATAGATCTTAATCCTCTAGCCCCGGTTTTGCGTGCTAAAGCTTTGTCTACCATACTATTTAAACTCTCTTCACTAAACTCTAGTTCTACTTCATCTAGTTCTAACAACTTTTTATATTGTTTAGTTAATGCATTTTTTGGTTTTGTCATTATGTCAAGTAAAGCATCCCTGTCTAACTCTTTTAAAGTTGCAATTATAGGTAATCTTCCAACAAATTCAGGAATTAGGCCAAACTTTAACAAGTCTTCTGGAAGCATTTTTTCGTAAATAGCATATTTATCATCTGGTACCATTTCACTAAGTGTTGCACCAAATCCAATAGTTTTTTTGTCAGTTCTCTCTTTAATTATTTTATCTAATCCTTCAAAAG
>DGSM01000045.1:48828-65488 GCA_002393975.1 Clostridiales bacterium UBA4362 | reverse complement strand
AAATAATAGCAACTGATGGACAAAAATTTACAGGACTTCCTGAACAAACTAATAAAGGAATTCAACCTTTATATCATGCTAAAATATCTTGGTATAATGATAGTGATACAGTTTATTTAGATAAAAAAAGTGGTAGCTATGTTAGTAGAGCAGATGCCTATTCAGATGTTATATTAGGAGCAGACATATCTAAAATAAATAGAAAAGATATGGCATATTGCAAAACTTTATTCAAACAATTGCTAAATCAAAATAGAGTTGAACAATATAGATACACTGGACTTCTAATAGATCCAAAACAAGATGATACTGGATATAGCAAAAAAGTTAAATGCGGCAATTATGTAGGACATGTTCAAGAAATAAAAAGCGGCCAATACACCAAGTATTATAGTGGAGTTGTAGGAGAAATGGTACATGATTCTCCTGAAATGGTAGAAAAAAGAAGAACTCATTATGAGAGTATGTTAAGATCAATAGAAAAATCAGATGAAGAAGACAGACAAGCAATAATGAAGTTACAAAAAAAGATTTCAGCAAGAGAACCAAAAAGAAAACAAGTTATGCAAGCTTTAAATATATTAAATGGAAAAGAAAATATAGAAAGATAGAGACAAAATAATAATAAAAATATAAATAAAAGACAAAATGAAAAAATATAAAATATAATAATAAAAAATCCAAGTTTTCAAGACTTGGATTTTTTTTAAGTTAGATTAACTTTATTGTGAATTTTATGTGACAAAGGGGCAAAGATTAGTATTTATAGTGTATAATAGCAAAGAATAAAAGTATAATATACAAGTGGAAAAGTAAGTTTAAAATACAGAAAGAAGAAGTGAATGGAAAATATTGAAGATTTACTAAAGATAGGAATCAAGCCTACAGAAGAATTAAATACTGTTGAAAGAACTGAAATTATTAAAAAGTTATCTCTACTAATGTCTAAGAATATTAGTACACTTGCTTATAATGAAAAAGAAAACTATATGAGGTTATTCAATATAAAAATAAGCTATGCTGATTTTGACTTAGCAGAAAACGAAGTAATATACGGTGTTGGGGATACTAAAAAAATAAAGTATAAGTTTAATGGTGTTTATTATTCAGAGAAAAATGACATTTTATTCTTATCAAAAGAATATGATACAGAAAATCCGGATGAAGCAATATTTAAACAAGTATTTAGATTTATGCAATCAAATAGCAATAGACCTAGAACCAGAATGCTAAATACGTTAACTAAATATTTTGCTTATCTTGCATCTGGCAAAAAAGTTCATAAAATGACTGATGAGCTAATAACAATTGATACCATTAGTGAAGAATTAGATAAATTTTCAATGAGTATAGCATCTGAAATTGTTATGTTATGTTCGGAAGCAGAGCTAATAGAAGGAACTTTGGTTGACTCTCAAGATTTAGATCAATATTTAGCAAATGAATTCAATGGAAGTATTAATACTATAGAACATGAACTAGATACAATTGTTTCTTTAGAAAGAAATAAGTATTATGATGAAAACAAAATAATAGAACATTTTTCAAAAGTTCAAAATTTACTTTATCAAAGCTATTTTGACAATAAAATCTTACAACTATTTACTGTTGATCAAATAGATGAAGAAGTTGCTAAATTAAATAAATTTGAAAAAATGCTTGGCGTTAGAATAGATGGAAGCAACAAAGATTTTGTTAATTATAAAGAAAAGATTCAAACACAATTCTTTGACAAATATGCAGAATCTCGTAGAGTTGCAGACTCACAAGCAATGACAATTGTTAGACGAAATCCATTTAAGGATTTATTACGAAAGATAGTTATGAAGTTTAAGAAGAGCAGTGTTACTTCATAAAATGTAAGTTACTAATAAGGGGGCTAAATTGAATAAGAATACATCTACAGCTTTAATTTCTATTATTATAATTCTAATGATTATAACAATTTCTATAGTTATAAAAATTAGTGGTAGCGTTAGAAGTACTTTAATTGGAAATAATACCAAAAAAACTGATAAGAATATATTAAATACTACTGTTGCTTATGAAAACACATCTTATAACTATGTAAGAAATACTGCAAGTGAAGAAAACCAAGCTGTAGTAGAAAACGTTACAACTACAAATGAAACTATTTTCTCAAATAATATACAAAATAGTATTTCAGTAGAAAACACAATTGTACAAAACACTGTTGTTCAAAATGAAGTTACACCACCTCCTGCAGAAAATGAGATTAGAGGAATGTATGCCAATACTGGTATAATTCCTGGATTAGATGGATCAATTCAACAAGTTGTTATTACTACTGATGATGTATTTGAATCATTTTTAACACAATATAATATTTCTAGAAGTATTTCTGGAATCACAAATTATATGTCAGAGTCATTCTTCAGAACAAACAATTTAGGAATCATTTATATTCCTTTAGAAGAAGGACAAACATTTGAAGTAGAAAAACAAGGAGAAAGCGGAGGAGCTTTATACATAAATTTAAAACTAAATCCTTCTTATACAGGAGAAGTAAAAACAGGAGGAATGCTTGTTTTAATTGAACTTGGTAAAAACACAACCACATTGCAAGTAACAAGTTAAAGGAGTAATTAATGACAACTATTTACTTAATTAGACACTCGGCAAAATATGATGTATTTAAGAAACTAGGAAAGTTTAATTCAGACGATAACAATTATGGCCAATACAAATATAGATTTTTAAGCATCGAAGGAGAAAAAAGGGCAGAGATATTAGGAAAAGAAGCTGAATTACAAAATCTAGATGCTGTATATTGTAGTACATATGTAAGAGCAATGGAAACAGCAAAATATTTAGCAGAGCCACAAAATTTAAGTTTGAATGTTGATAAAAGATTTGATGAGATTTCAGAAGGAGATCTAGAATCTTCTGTTTGGAATGAAGGATGTGACAAACAATATATTGACTTAGATTTAAAATATCCAAATGGAGAATCTCATAACGAAGTTTTTCAAAGATTTAATGAAGGATTCTGGGAGACAGTTCTAGAAAATAGAGGAAAAAGAGTAGCAATAGTTACACATGGTTGTGCTATGACATGCTTTATGCATCCTTTTGTAGAATTTGTTGAACCAGTTGTAGATGATTATAAATGGTTTAAGTTTAAAGGAAAAGAAGTATTTAAAGGAAAATATGATGTCCCTGAAGTATTTAAACTAATTGTTGATGAAAAGAATAAAGAGATTTTAGATATAGAAAATATCTTTTTTGAAGATTTAACACGTAGAAAATAAGGAGACTAAATGATAAAGATAAAAGGAGTACTTAAAGATTTATCAAGCAAGATTTCTGAAAAAGAAGCACAAAACATAGGCACAGAAGAAACAAAAGTGATAGACACAACAAGCGATATAGAAAAGTCTTCTCAAGGCGATACAGAAATAGCAACAACCTCAACAGATGAGAAAATCGTGCAACAACTAGAATCAAGTGCGTTAACTTTTGAAGAAATGGCAAATTTGATATCTCAAATAAGCAATGAAAGTACAAGACAAGAACAAGTAAAAAAATTATTAAATATACTTTATAGCTTTGATACTGATACTTCTAGATTTTCTAGCTTGCAACAAGAAAACACGCCAAATGATCATGAAATAATGACAGTTATTACAGAAGTCAAAAAGATAAATCAAACTAATTCTAAAGAAATAGAAGATTTAGTTAGAAGAATTGTTGCTAAGCAAATGGCGGTAGACTATAAACATTTTGGATGTATAGTACTTTCATCATTTAAAGTAGATGATGGACTTAGTGCAATAAAGATGTTAAACTATAACATGCAAGATTTAGTTGTAGAAGAAATAACAAAATTATTTCCAGATGCCAAAGTGGATGCAAAGCAAATCAAAGCTCAATTATTAGATGATCTAGCAGGAGAAATTGCTCTTAATTGTAATAATTCACAAACTCATAGTGTAGTAGTTCCACAAAGTAGAGTTTTACAAGACCTTTTGCCAGAAGAAAGAGAAGCTTTTGTTAGTAAAATAACTGCTAAACTGGAAGAAGGAATCGAACCAGAAAAAGTTAAAGAAGAAATAAATGCACAAATAGATGCACCAATAATTGATCAAAAATACTATTTAGACCAAATTAGCTCTAACGTTCAAACCATGGATGATGCTACCTCGTTAAATACTTTGAAGCTAGTAGATACTATGGTATCAGATATGGCAAAGGAACCTGAATTGATTGCTCCTGTTGAAAATGTATATAAAGCTGTAACAATTGTTCCTAAAGATGATAGAGATAAAGCAGTAAATGCATTTACAACAATTATTAATGATAGATTTGCTACAAAAGAACAAACTGGTCCAGGACAAGAGGCACCAGACATTGAACCAAAGATGATATAAAAAAATATGTAAAGGACTTTTAATGAAAAATTTTTTATTAATCGATGGAAATAGCATAATGAATAGAGCCTTCTATGGCATAATGTCTACAAACATTATGAGAAATAAAGATGGCAAATATACAAATGCTTTATATGGTTTTTTATCAATACTATTTAAAAACATTGAAGAAGTAAAACCAGATTATGTATTAGTTGCTTTTGATTCAAAAACAGCAGCTAATGTTAGAAAAGAAAAATACAGTGGTTATAAACAATCACGCCATAAAATGCCAGAAGAACTAGCTGAACAAATGCCTGAAATAAAAGAAATTCTAAAAGCAATGAAAATTGATATTTTAGAATTACCTGATTTTGAGGGTGATGATATTTTAGGATCAGCTGCTAAAAAGTATGGTGGCAAATCTGTAGATGGTGATAAAATTAATTGCTATATTCTTTCTGGAGATAGAGATTTATTTCAATTAGTTCAAAAAGATATAATAATTAGAATACCTAGAACTAAAATGGGAAAGACTGAAACAGATATATATGATGTTGCTAAAATAAATGAAGAATATGAGTTAAATCCAACAGATTTAATTGAGGTTAAGGCATTACAAGGAGATTCTTCAGATGAAATACCAGGATGCCCTGGTATTGGCCCTAAATCAGCAATACAAATAATCAAATCTTTTAAGAATATTGATAATTTATATAATGCTTTAGAAGGAAAAGATGAAAACTTTAAAGATGAAATAGCAACTTTAAAACCTAAACAAAAAGAAAACTTAATTGAAAACAAAGATTTAGTTTTCTTATCACGTGAAATAGGAACTATAAAATTAGATGCACCAATAACAGATGATTTAGAGCAATTAAAATATGAAGATTGGAATACGCCTGAAGTTTATGAATTGTTTAAATACTATGGATTCAAAAGATTTATAGAAAGATTTGGATTAACTGAAGGACAAGTAAAAGGCTCTGAAACAAGTGAAAATAAGATTGATAAAGAAACATATTTAAATAATTCAAAGCTTACAATTAAAGAGTTTGAAAATGTATCATTACCAGATAAAGAATTAGTTTTTTATTTAAATAAGCAAAAATCTGATGATGATTCTAAAATAATAAAAAAAGACATTATAGGAATAAGTCTTGTTGAAAAAGAAGGAACATTAGCTTATATTGATCATCCAAATATAGATACTTTAAAAAAGATTTTTGAAAATGATAACCTAGACAAGATTGGATATAATTTAGCAGAAGACTATGTAATGCTAAAAGAATTAGGAATCGACTTAAAAAATATTACTTATGATATTGAAGTTGCAAGTTATGATATAGATCCAACAAATATTAAACATTCTTTAAATGAAATAGCTGAACAATATTTAGATATAGATATTGAAAGCTTAATTCCACAAAAAACTCAATTGGATTTATTTTCTACAGAAGATACTGAATTTAATCCTTGTGGAATATATGTTTATACTATTTTAGAATTATATAAACTAACTAAAGCTAAATTAGAAGAAGCAAATTTACTAAAATTATTTAATGAAATAGAAATTCCATTAATAACTGTTTTAGGAGAAATCCAATTTAATGGAATGCATTGTGACAAAGATATTTTAAGTAATTTTGGAATTGAACTAAAAAATAAGATTAATGAACTTACAAAAGAAATATATGAAATAGCTGGTGAAGAATTTAATATTAATTCTCCTAAACAACTTGGAGATATCTTGTTTGAAAAATTAGGAATACCTTCACCAAAAAAGAAAAAGAAAAGTGGAACTTATTCTACAGATGTAGATACATTAGAAAAGATTAAATTTGTTAATCCAATTGTAGAAAAGATTCTTGAATATAGAGGATTAAGTAAATTAAATTCTACATATGTAGAAGGTTTGATACCAACTATAAATCCAAAAGACAATCGTATACATTCATACTTCCATCAAACAATTACTGCTACTGGAAGGATTAGTTCTACAGAACCTAATCTACAAAACATTCCAGCACGTGAAGAGTTAGGAAGAAAAATTAAACAAGCTTTTATAGCTGAAGAAGGATATTCGTTTATTGATGCAGATTATTCACAAGTAGAACTTAGAGTTCTTGCATCAATGAGCCAAGACGAGAACATGGTAAGAGCATTTAACAATGGTGAGGATATTCATAGAGAAGTTGCTTCTCAAGTCTTTGGTGTCCCATTAGAAGAGGTTACTAAAGAACAAAGATCAAAGGCTAAAGCTGTTAATTTCGGAATTGTATATGGAATAACAGGATTTGGACTTGCAGAACAAATTGGTGTTTCTAGAAAAGAAGCTCAAAACTATATTGATAATTATCTTATGAAATTCAATAAAGTAGATGAGTATATGCACGAAGTTGTAAATAAAGCAAAAAAAGATGGCTATGTAGAAACACTTTTTGGTAGAAGAAGATATATAAATGAATTACAAAGCTCAAACTTTATGGTTAGAGAATTTGGAAAAAGAGCTGCAATGAATACTCCAATACAAGGAACAGCAGCTGACATTATGAAAATAGCAATGAACAATGTATATAAAGAATTACAAGAATCTAAATTAGATGCAAAGATTGTACTTCAAGTACATGATGAACTTCTAATAGAAGTAAAAGATGAAGACATTGAAAAAGCAGAAACTATTTTGAAAAGAAATATGGAAAATGCGTTTAAACTAAATGTACCACTTAAAGTTGATACAAATGTGGCTAAAACGTGGTATGATGTAAAATAATATAGAAAGAGGCTCTATGAAAAAAGCAATTATAGTTATTTCATCATTATTAATTATACTAATGATATTTTTTCTGAATTATAATAATATACGAAAGCTAGTATATGTTAGAAACTATTCAGAATATGTAGAAAAATATGCTAAAGAAGAAAATATTGACCCACTATTATGTTATGCAATAATAAAAGCAGAAAGCAATTTTAATCCCAATGCAGTTTCTAAATCAGGAGCAAAAGGTTTAATGCAATTGATGGATGAAACAGCAAAGGATGTTGCAACTAATGCCATAATTGAGTATACAAGTAATGAAAGTTTATTTGAACCAGAAAAAAATATTCAATTAGGAATTAAATATTATGCACAATTAAAATCAATTTATAATTCAGATGTGTTATCACTAACTGCATATAATGCAGGAATTGGAAATGTTAAAAAGTGGATTGATGAAGGAATAATTGATGACAAAAAAGAAGAAGAGAATATTGACAAGATTCCTTTTGAAGAAACAAAGAATTATGTGAGAAAGATTTTAAAAGATTATAATAGTTATAAAGAATTATATTCTTAAGAAAGAGTTGAGGTTAAATTATGAATGAAGAAAATCCAAACAACTTAAATAACAATGTACAAAATCCAAATGGTCAAATGCCAAATGAACAAGTACCTAATGCACAAGGACAAAACTTCCAAGAGCCAAATCCATATGCTCAAAGCTATGATCCTAGTATGCAAAATATGAATGAACAACCATTTATTCAAAATCCTATGCCAAATCAACAAATGAACCAAAACACGTATACTATAGACCGAAGAGGCAATGTAGTAAATGGACAAAATGTTCAACAAAACAATGTTCAATATCAAGTTCAAGGTAAGAAAGCAGGACCAGTAAAGAAACATGGAATGAGTATTATTACTACTTTAATATTGTTAGTTTTAATAGCTGCCGTAGTATTAGGTGGACACTTTGTTTATAAACAAGTTACCGCTCCAGCAAATCGTGCTGGAAATACGGTTGAAGTAGCAAATAATATTGCACAAGGTGGAAATTTCAAATCTGATAAATTGAAGGTTGGTGCATATATTACATATACTCCTGATGTAGTAGGAGATTATACAGTAAACGCAGAATATACAGGTCAAGAAAGAGTATTAACTATATCACAAAACAAAAATATGCATTGGAGAATCTTTAAGGTTGAAGATGACTATATAGAAATAATTGCTACTGTACCAACAGAAGAAGGATTAGCTTTATCTGGAGCTATGGGATATAATAATGGAGTATATCTATTAAATGATATTTGTAAGACTCTATATAGCAATAATGCACTTGGTGCTGTTGGTAGAAGCATTACTATAGAAGATATTACTTCTAAGATTCCAGCAGATACAATTAAAAGTGCAGGTTATGAAGCAATTGCTGATACATATAAAACTTATACAGGAGCTAATTCTTATTATCCTGAATTATATGCTAATGAAAATGGCTCTGGTATAGGAAACGCTGTACAATACATAAACCATGAATCATTAAAAGAAAATGCTACAAATGAAGGTGCAAATGATTTAAACAACATTAATGTAGAAACTGAAGTTATTGCTGATGTTAAAAATAATGGATGTTCACAAAGTGATAGCTATTATACAACTCCTTTAGTTGAATCACCATCAAACAAAGGATATAAAGTAGCTGCTAATCAACAATTTATTGCTACACATACAGCTTTTACAAGCAATGTAACAACATGTTTCTCAAATGAAGCGTATGGCCCTATGTTCTATGGTACACAGAAAAAATATTGGTTAGCTTCTAGATATGTAAATTGTGCATATAATGATATGGCAAATTTCGGATTAAGAACTGTAAATGGTACTTCTTTGGAAATTGTTAAAATGTTTGATTCAGATGGATCAGCATTTACTGTATCATATTCAGTACTTCCAATAGTTACAATAAAGAATGTAAAAATTGAAAGTGGAATTGGAACTGCTAAAGATCCAATTATTCTTCAAAATTAAATTATTATTACAATAAGTCTATTTTGAAAAAAATGTTGATAAAATGCTTATTATAGTATAATATAAAAAATATATAGGGTTTGTACCTATAATAAAACACGAGGGAGAAATTAAAATGGATAACGAAGAGAACAATGAATTGCAAGATAATATCATTACTTTAAAGGATGAGACAGGAAAAGATCTTAAATTCGAATTCCTAGATTTAATTGAATATAATAATGAAAACTACGTAGTATTACTTCCAGTAGCTGAAGATGGTACTGAAGAAGGTGAAGAAGTAGTTATACTTAAAGAAGAAGGCTTAACAGAAGATGGCGAAGATGAAAGTTATGGAACAGTAGAAGATGAAGCTGTACTTAATCAAGTTTTTGAAATCTTTAAAGATAAATTCAAAGATGAATTTTTATTCCAAGATGAAGATGAAGCTGGAAACGAATAGAATTATAAAAAGATAAGAGGTAAATATGAAAACTTTTGCTAACTGGATGACTGTTATCTTTATGATAATGTATTGGGGTTTTAGAATCTTTATTACCTACATGTTTACTAATGGTGGTGAATACCCAATAAAACCTATTAATCTTTATACAGAAATAGTTGTTTTGTTTATAACTTTTATGTGTATAGTTCTAGTATTTAAAAGACAAAGAGTAGGTGGCTTTATCTACTTTGGAATGAATATGATGTATTATGGCTTTGAACTATACAGAAATATTTCTAATACCATTGCAGATGGTGGAAAAATTGATATTATGGGTTCTGGATTAGATATGTTTGCATCTTTCTTAGGAATTGTAATGGGAATAGTAGTATTAATAGATATTCTTTCATATAACATGAAAACTAAGATTGATAAAAGTACAGATTGGTATTACAAGAATAAAGATTTAGATAAAGCAAAAGATTCTAGAGAAGATAGCAATAATTATAGAATTTATTAAATGTGGGGCGTAAGTTTTATTAGACTTGCGCTTTTTACAAATAAAAGGTGGATATGAATAAAAAGAGAAAAATAGAAATACCGATTCTACCCGCTGTAATTCTTCTTATTTTTATAATAGTACTTATTAGATTATGTTTTTTGCCAACTAATGCATCAGACACAATCGAAGGTACTATAGAAGAACCAAGTGAAACAATTCAAACGGTAGCTCAGTTCGATAATACTACTTCAGATGATTATATAGTAGGCGAAGATAATGAAGAAATCCTTGAAGCAGAAATTGAGGTAGAAGATGAGGTCATAGAAGAAGGTCCAGCAGAGCAAATGGTTTATCAGGAGCAAGTAACTCAAGGGCAAGAGCAAAGTCAAACAGCGACTGTACAAACTCAAAGAGTAGTAAGTCCTATATATCATAAAACTAAAAGTGGAGTTGTTTATTATACTATTGGACAAGTATATATTCCAAAAGTAAATATTAATTATCCAATTATTTCTGAAACAAATGATACTTTAATGAAATTAGGAATTACGAAATATTGGGGATGCAATCCTAATGAAGTTGGAAATATGAGTATAGTTGGACATAATTATAGAAATGATGGAAAATATTTTAGTAGACTTCATTATGTTACAAATGGTGATTTAATATATATTACTGATTTATATGGACAAACTCTTGGCTATAAAGTATATAAAACTATGGTAGTAGATCCATATGATACATCTTGTACATCACAATTAACAAATGGAAGAACTGAGGTTACTCTTATAACATGTTATAATAAAGGAACACAAAGATTTGTAGTTAAGGCTGCAGTAGAATAGTTGTTTAAATTCTTTTGAGTTTTTACAACTATTTTTTTATTTTAAATATTACTTCATAAGTTTATATTAAAATTTTTTATATGATATAATTCATTTATAAGAAAGGGTTTATCAAATGAAACAAAATATTTATGATAATGAAGATTTTTTTAAGCAATATGAGGAATTACGAGTTGAAGAAAAAGGAAAAAATGCAAATGACTTAATTGAGATTCCAAACTTTAGAAGAATTATGCCAGATGTTAAAGATAAGACAATATTGGATTTAGGCTGTGGATATGGAGAAAGTGATAAGTATTATAAACAATTAGGGGCAAAATACATTTTAGGAACTGATATTTCTTCAAAAATGATAGAGAAAGCAAATGAACAAAATAAAGAAAATGGCATAGATTATAAAGTTTTAGCTATGGAAGACATATCAAATTTAGATAAAAAGTTTGATATTATAATGTCTTCTCTTGCTTTTCATTATATTAAAGATTTTGATAAACTAATAAGTGATTGTAATAAGCTTTTAAATAAAGATGGCTTTCTAGTATTCTCGCAAGAACATCCTTTGATTACTAGCATAAAGTTTACTGAAAACGTAAAAAAGGGTCATACAATGATCGATAATAAATACTTTGGTTTATTTTCAGATTATAATATACTAGGGGAAAGAAAAAAAGAATGGTTTGGTGGAGATGTAATAAAGTATCATAGAAATTTCGAGAAGATTATTAATACATTAATTAATAATGGATTTACAATAGAAAAGATACTCGAGCCATTACCTTCAGAAAAGGCTATTGAAAGTAATCCAAAATATGTGAACCAATATGATAGGCCATTTTTCCTATTTGTTAGAGCAAGAAAAATTGATGAACTTAAAATAAAAAGAATGAATAAAGAACAATTAAAAAAATTAATAGATAGTTTAAAAATAGATAAAGAAGAATATACAATACTATCTTCAAGTGGATTGGTATTAAGAGACATATATGATAGTGCTGGTGATTTAGATATAGCAGTTACTCAAAAAGGATTTGAACAATTAAAACAAAATTACTATGTAACTCATAAAGAGAATGATTGGTATAGAGTAAGTGATAATATTGAATGTGTTTTAGATGATATGAAAGATAAAAGAGAAAAATTAGGGGACTATTATTTACAAGATATAAATGATTACTACGAATATTTGAAATCTAGCAATAGAAAAAAAGATAAGTTAAGGATTCCTCTTGTAGAGGATTATATAAAAAGACATAAATCATAAGAAAAAATTTAGGAGAAAAAACTAATGACTAAGAGTAAGAATAATAATAATAAAAATAAAAAAATAAATAACAACAATAATAAGAATAATAATAAACCGATTAACAAATTAGAATTAGTTCTAATTATTATATTAGTATTAGTAGTAGGATTTTTTTTAATATATTGTGGAAAACTATCGATTGAATCACTCCAATATAATCGCAGAATAAATCAAATTTTATCTGATGACAAAGAAATTGAAAGAAAATGGTTAATTAGAGAAAGCGATATACCATATGATTTAAAGGATATTAATGTACACGTTTATGATATACAACAAACATATCTTTCTTTTGAACCTGAAATGAGAGTAAGAAATTATAATAATGGCGAGTCTTATGAATTTACAATTAAAGATAATTTGTCTAAAGATGGACTAGTTAGAGATGAATATAATTTAGAAATTGACAAAGAAAAATATGAGAATCTATTGAAAAAACGAGAAGGAGTTACTATTCATAAAACTAGATATCAGTTCTATGAAGATGGACAATTAATAGCAATAGATATTTTTCATGATGATTTAGATGGTTTAGCCTATATGGAAATAGAATTTCCTAGCAAAGAAGAAAGTGATAATTTTAAGGATCCAGATTGGGTAATTAAAGATGTTACAGATGATGTTAATTATAAGAATGGACATTTAGCTAGATTTGGAATACCAGAACAGGGATAAAAATGATTGAAGTAAAAGAAATCACAATAGAAGAATTTGAAAATCAAATATATGATGAGTATATTTTATTGTTTCCTGACGAAGAACAAAGAGATTGGGACAAAATAAGAGTTACTTATAATAATGGAATTGAAAAATTTTATGCAATAGTATCTGAGGATACTATTGTAGGTTTCTTTATGTTGGAAAAAATAAAAGATTATCCATACTACTTAGACTACTTTGGAATTTTTAAACAATATCAAAATAAAGGATATGGATCACAAGCAATAAAAGAATTAATAAAAAAAGTAGGCAGCGAAGGTCTTATAGGAGAAATAGAAAAAGAAGATCAAAATGATATTAAAACTATTAAAAGGTTTGAATTTTATAAAAGACTAGGATTTAGAAAGATTGATTCAGAATACTATTTATATAAAGTGTATTATACTCCAATAGAATGTTGTAATTTTAAAGAGATAAGTAAAGAAAAGTATGATGAGATATTTTTTGATTATTACAAATTAAATTGTGGTGAAGATGAAATAAGAAAAAAGTGTAAAATAATTAAGTAGGAAAATTTAAATGACATTAGATGATTTAAGAAAAAAATATGATAAATTACAATTAAAATATGGGGCAAAAGAATTAGACTCAATCTATAATGGTGGATGTTCAAAGAATCCAGACATATGTTTTGTATTTATGAATCCAACTGGAAGAAATATTGCCTCAAGTAAAACTTGGAAAGGATTAAAAGCACCTTGGATTGGAACAAAGAATATTTGGGATCTTTTTTATGAAGTTAATTTGTTAGATAAAGATATTTATAAAAAGATTAAAACTATTAAAGGTAGCGATTGGACGGAAGAGTTTGCTATAGATGTATATGATGATGTTGAAAAGCATAAATTTTTTATTACTAATTTAGGAAAATGTACTCAAATAGATGCTAGACCTCTTCCAGATAGTGTATATAAAGAATATTTACATCTATTAGAAAAGGAGATTGAATTAATTAATCCAAAGGTTATTGTTTTATTTGGAAATCAGGTTTCATCAATTGTTTTAAATGAAAAAATATCTGTTTCACAATGTAGAAAACAAAAATTTATTAAAGTGATTAATGATAAAGAATATGATTGCTATTCAGTATTTTATCCTGTTGGTAATGGAAGATTTAATATAGGAAAATCTATAGAAGATATAAAATATATTATTAATAGTTTAAATAAAAACTAGAAGCGGAGAATAACATATGAACTTCAAAGAAATGAGAGAATATTCTCATGAGGAATTTGTAAATATAATACTAAGTTTAAATGAGGAACAATTATTAGAATTCAGTGCTAAGCATGGAGGATACCCTGTATTATTTAGAATGGCTCTTGATGAAAGAATTTCCCATATACCATTTATTCAAACTGGTGCAGCAATGATTATAAGAAATAAAGAAGGAAAAATATTATTACAAGAAAGAACAGACAGAAATAAATGGGGACTTCCAGGTGGATGCCAAGAGCTTGGAGAAGATTTAAGAAATACAGCTATAAGAGAAGCATATGAAGAAACTGGAATTAAAATAAAAATAGAAGAACTTCAATTAATTGATACCATTTCAGGAGAATCAAGAAAAAACTCTTATCAAAATGGAGATATAGTTTATAATAATACATCTTTATATTTAGCTGATATATCTGATGATGATATAGCTTATCTAAAAGGGGATTCGGAAACTAAAAGATTAAAATTTTTTAAAGTAGAAGAACTTCCTGAAAATTTGATGGATGAAGATTTGATTAAAGTATATGTAGATTATATCAATAGTAAAAATTAATAATTAATAATTAAATAAAAAATAAAAAATAAAAAATAAATAATTTATTAATAATTAAAACTAAAAGCTAGAAAAAAAGACAGATTGGTACAAAATCTGCCTTTTTTGTGTTATAATTATAACTAGATTTAAAGGAGATTAGTTTTAATGAACGAAAATGGAGCTAATATTAATTGGTATCCTGGCCATATGGCAAAGACCAAAAAACAAATAATTGATGATTTGAAATTAATTGATATAGTTATAGAAGTTTTAGATAGTAGATGCCCTATTTCAACTCAAAATAAAGATTTAGAACAAGCATTAAAAGCTAAAAAAATCATTTATGCTTTTAATAAATCAGATTTGGCTGATGAAGAAGAAACAGCTAAATGGATAGAGTATTATAAAAAACAAGGGAATAGCTGTATAAAGATTCAAGCAAATGAATCAAAAGGACTAAAAGACTTAATAAATACAATCTTAAATCTATATGATAATTCTAAAGATTTGGCTCAAGGTAAAACTTTGGCTAATATAAAAGTAATGATAATTGGAATTCCTAATGTAGGAAAATCTACTTTAATAAATTCTTTATCAAACTCTAATAAAGCAGGGGTACAAAATAAGCCTGGATTTACAAAACAAAAGCAATGGATAAAAATTGCTAATGGAATAAATCTTTTAGATGAACCAGGAATGCTATGGCCAAAGTTAGAGAATGAATATGTTAAAAGAAATCTAGCATATATTAATGCTATTCCTGAAAATGTAATAGATAATGAAGAGATAGCTTATTATCTTTTAGATTTCTTATGTAAGAATTATAAATCTAATTTAGAAGAAAGATATAATATAGAGATTGAAAATTTAAATACACTTCAGGTAAAAAACTTAATAGCAACGAATCGTGGTTGTATATTAAGAGGAGGTGTAATAGATGAAGTTAAAGTTGCTAATACTATAATAAATGATTTTAGAAATGGCAAACTTGGAAAAATAACTTTAGAAAAGGTAGAAGATATTGGATAACATTTTTGATGATTTAATAATGAAAAGTGAAAATGAGATTAATAGAATGAGTCCTTTAACATGGGCTTATGTAGGTGATAGTACTTATGAAATGTATATTAGACTATATTTAAGTAATACCACAAATTTTAATCCTCATAATATGCATGTACTTTCAATAAAATATGTTAAAGCTGCAGCACAAGCCAAAGCCCTTAAGACTCTTATGGAAAAGGAGTTTTTAACAGAAGCGGAAATAGAAACAGCTAAAAGAGGAAGAAATGCAGAAAATCACCATATACCAAAACATGCATCTCTTGAAGATTATAGCTATTCAACCGCATTTGAAGCACTAATTGGATATTTATATTTACACAAAAAATATGATAGAGTAAAAGAAATAATAGAAAAAACAATTGAAATAATTAATGGAGGAGAAAATGAATAAACCAGAATTATTAGCACCCGCAGGATCTTTTGAAAAAGCAAAAGTAGCATTTCTTTATGGAGCAGATGCTGTTTATTGCGGAACAAGCAAATTATCTCTTAGATCAAGAACTGCTTTAGACAATGATGATATGGTAAAAACAATTGAATATGCACATAGTATTGGTAAAAAAGTTTATACAGCTTTAAATATATATGCACCAGATTCTATGTATGATGAAATTGAAAAACAAGTTAAAATTTTAGATGAACTAAAGGTTGATGGAATTATTGCATCTGATGGTGGAGTAATTCAAATGATACATAATATAGCTCCAGACATTCCAATAAACGTATCAACTCAAGCAAATACTTTAAGCGCACATACATCTAGCTTCTGGTTTAAAAATGGTGCTAAAAGAATTATTCTTTCAAGGGAAATGAACAAAGAAGATATAAAGCACTTAATAGCTAATATTCCTGAAGGATTAGAAACAGAAATATTTATTCATGG
>DGSM01000045.1:0-48722 GCA_002393975.1 Clostridiales bacterium UBA4362 | reverse complement strand
GGTAGAAATGCAAATCTTGGAGATTGTGCTCAAAGTTGTAGATGGCAATATAATGTTTATTTTGAAGAACAAGCAAATCCAGGTAACTTAATGCCTGTTGAAACTGATGAAAATGGTACATATGTAATGTCTTCTAAAGATTTATGCTTGATTCGTTCAATTCCAGAGATAATTGATATGGGAGTAACTTCTCTAAAAATAGAAGGAAGACTAAAATCAGAATACTATGTTGCATCAATAGTAAATGTATATAGACAAGCAATAGATGATGCTTTCGAAAATCCAGATAAATATGATTATAAGAAATATTTAAATGAAATTGAAAAGACTAAAACTCGTGGATTAACTGAATTTTTCTTTAATGATAAAAATAATAGAGACTATCAAGAATATGAAGGAAAACAATATAATCCAAATTATGAATTTGGTGGGCAAGTACTTGAATATTCAGATGATTTATCAATTGTTAAGATAGGAAACAAGTTAACAGTTGGAGATAAAATGGAAATATTATTACCAGATAAACTTGCACCAGTAGAATTTACAATAGATAAACTATATGATGTAGAATCTGGAGAAGAAATAGAAACTATTAATCCAGGAAAAATCGGTCAAGCAGTAAAAATGCATTTACCAATAGAATGCAAAGAAGGATATGTAATTAGAAGAAAAAGAACTTAACATAATTTGACTTTTAGAGTAAATAGCTGTATAATAAATATGTGTTATTTTTAAGAAAAGTGGGGTTAGCAAATTATGGATGAATCCAATATTGAATTATTAAATTTGCAAAAGAGATTTGAAGCAGGATTAATAACTGAAGAAGAGATGACACCAGTTCAAAGACAACAATTAATTAGTCTTTATAAATTACAAGTAAGAGGTCTTGATGATGAGACCTATAACTCATATAAGAGATTTGAAGAAATCAATCTTTAAACAATTATTGCTTTTTAGTAAAAATTGTGTTAGAATTGCTTTCGTTAAATAGTTTGAAAGGACAATAGAGAAGAAGATGGATATTTTTAAGAAAGTATTAGTTGGTATATATTTAGCTGTAAGTGCTATATTAATCTTAATAGTAACTTTCCAAGCTAAAGAGAGCGAGAATTCAGCAGAAGATACATATGAGAATTCTCAATATAATAAATTTTTCGATAAGAATAAAGGAAGAACTAAAAAAGGAGCAGCTTTTAGAAATACATTAATAGTTTCAATCCTTTATACTGTTCTAACTATTGCTACAGGAATAGTTTATATAGTTTGGTAATTTTTAAATCGATTTTTTAGTAAATATTAAGAGACTAACTTTTGTTAGTCTCTTTTTGTATGCTTTAAATGATTATTTACATGAGATTAAAGATGTATAAAAATATTTTTAAAATAATTAGCAAACTCTATTGACAATTGCTAAAATGAGATATAAGATATGCTTGTTAGCAATCATGATAAAAGAGTGCTAAATTACTTAATTACTCAAGTGAGGTGAAATATTGAAAAAAGAGAATACCAAAGGATTAATTAAGATAGATTTAGATGAGCGTAAAAAACAAATACTAAAAGCTATTGTAGTAGAATACATAGACACAATAGAGCCTGTAAGTTCAAACACTTTGATAAATAAATATGATTTGGATTGCTCAAGTGCCACAGTTAGAAACGAGATGGCAGAACTTGAAAAAGAAGGCTTTTTAGAGAAAACACATACTTCTAGTGGACGTATTCCTTCAACTAAAGGTTATCAATTTTATGTAGACAATTTGTTAAAAGAAAAAGATCTTAATTTCAAAGAGATTTCATATATAAATTCTAGATTAGAAAGTACAATCTCTGAAATGGAAGACTTAACACAAATTGCTACAAGTACTATTAGTGAAGTTACACATTATACAACAGTAAGTATTGGACCAGACACTAGTAAGCAAATTATTCAAGAATTTAAGTTTGTATTATTAGGCTCACGTATGCTTATGGCTATAATTATTACTGAAGCTGGTGTTATAAAAGAAACAATAATAAAATTTGATGAAGATATAACACAAGAACAAGTAAATTCTATAAGCATGATATTCAACAATAAACTTAAAGGAAAAGCTTTATCTAAAATAGATATACCAATAGACCAATATATTAAGAATGAGATGATGCTTAAGATTAATGTAATTAAAACAATCATTGATCAGATTAACAAAGCTATCATGCAAGAATCTAAGCTTTATCTTAAAGGTGCTGACAGAGCTTTAGATAATCCAGAATTTCAACAAAATGACTTAGCAAAAGAGTTTTATGGGTTATTAGATAAACAAGATGTTATTTCTGAAATCTTAAATAATGAAGAAGATTTTAATGTTTATATTGGAGATTCTTCAAATGGTTTAGATGGAATTAGTATAGTAACTTTTAAAAATAAAGTAAATGGTAATGATATGGGAACTATTGGTATAATAGGACCTACAAGAATGGATTACTCAAAAGTAATATCTGTTCTAAAATATATTAATCAAGAACTAAATAAAGGTGCAGACATAAAGAAACTTTCAGTACCAAAAAATGTTGTTGGAGAGGAATTAAAAATAGCAGATAGTACTGAAATCGAAAAGATAAAGAAAAAACAAAAAGAAAAGAGGAATTAAAGTGTCAGAAGAAAATATTAATGAAGTTAATGAAGAAAATCCAAATATGAAGATTGAGAAAGAACCTGAAAACGAGACAGAAAAAAAGATAATGGATTTAAAAGATGCATTGGACAAGCTAAAAGCAGACAATGATGAAAAAGATGATAGAATCAAAAGACTTATGGCTGAATTCGAAAACTTTAAAAAACGCTCTAACAAAGAAAGAGAAGGCTTATACAGTTCAGTAATGGGAGATGTTATACTTCAAATATTACCTGTTATTGATAATTTGGAAAAAGCTGTAGAGAGCAAGACAGAAGATCAAGAGTATAAAAATGGAATTATTCTTGTATTAGAACAATTAAAAGAAACTCTTAAGAAAAATGGAGTAACAGAAATTGAATCTGTTGGAAAACCATTTGATCCAAGTTTACATGAAGCAATTAGTATGGTACAAGATCCAAACCTTGGAGAAAAGATTGTTCAACAAGAATATAGAAAAGGCTACATGATTGGCGACAGAGTTTTAAGACATGCAATGGTAATAGTAGCAAATTAATTAGTTATCAATTTTTATTTTTTATATATTTACAAATTACAAAACAAAAGATTATTTAAGTAAGAATTAAATTTAGGAGGAAATAAATTATGTCAAAGATTATAGGAATTGACTTAGGAACAACTAATAGTTGTGTTGCAGTTATGGAAGGTGGCGAACCAGTTGTAATCCCTAACTCAGAAGGAAACAGAACAACACCATCTGTTGTTGCTTTTTCTAAAGAAGGAGAGAGATTAGTTGGACAAATCGCTAAAAGACAAGCAGTTACAAACCCAGATCATACAATTCTTTCAATAAAGAGAAGAATGGGAACTGCAGATAAAATAAAAATAGATGCAGATACTTTCTCACCACAAGAAATCAGTGCTTTTATATTACAAAAATTAAAAGCAGATGCAGAAAGTTATTTAGGACAAGAAGTTAAACAAGCTGTTATTACAGTTCCTGCTTACTTCAATGATTCACAAAGACAAGCAACAAAAGATGCTGGTAAAATTGCTGGACTTGACGTATTAAGAATTATCAATGAGCCAACAGCAGCAGCTTTAGCTTTTGGTATGGACAAAGAAGAATCAGATGAAAAAATCATGGTTTATGACCTTGGTGGTGGTACATTTGATGTTTCTATCCTTGATATTGGTGATGGCGTATTCGAAGTTTTAGCTACAAATGGTAATACACACTTAGGTGGTGATGACTTTGATAACAAAATCATGGATTATTTAGTAAGTGAATTCAAGAAAGATTCTGGAATTGACCTATCTAAAGATAATATGGCAATGCAAAGACTTAAAGAAGCAGCTGAAAAAGCTAAGATTGAATTAAGTGGTGTTGCTCAAACACAAATTAACTTACCATTCATTACAGCTGATAGCACAGGACCAAAACACTTAGATGTAACTTTAACAAGAGCTAAATTTGAAGAATTAATTCATGATTTAGTAGAACAAACAAGAATACCAGTTGAAAATGCTCTTAAAGATGCAGGATTACAAGCTTCTGACATTTCTAAAGTATTATTAGTTGGTGGATCTACAAGAGTTCCATGCGTACAAGAAATGGTTAAGAGAGTTACTGGAAAAGATCCAGATAAAGGAATCAACCCAGATGAATGCGTTGCTATTGGTGCAGCTATCCAAGGTGGTGTACTTTCTGGAGATGTTAAAGACTTAGTTCTATTAGACGTAACCCCATTATCATTAGGTATTGAAACATATGGTGGAGTATTCACAAAATTAATTGATAGAAATACAACAATTCCTACAAAGAAATCACAAGTATTCTCTACAGCAGCTGATGGACAAACTTCTGTTGAAGTACATGTTCTTCAAGGTGAAAGAGAAATGGCAGCTGATAATAAAACATTAGGAAGATTCCAATTAACAGGAATTGCTCCAGCTCCACGTGGAATTCCACAAATCGAAGTTACATTTGATATTGATGCTAATGGTATCGTACACGTATCTGCAAAAGATATGGCTACAGGAAATAAACAACAAGTATCTATTACAGCTTCTACAAACTTAACAGATGCTGAAATTGATAAAGCTGTTAAAGATGCACAAGCACATGCTCAAGAAGACAAAAAGAAGAAAGAAGAAATCGAAGCTAGAAATAATGCAGAGAGTTTAGTTTACAATTGCCAAAAAACAATTGATGAATTAGGTGACAAGATTAGTAAAGAAGAAAAATCTAAAGCAGAAGCTGAAATTGATAAAGTAAATAAAGCATTAGAAGGAAAAGATCCTGATGAAATCAATAAAGCTGCTGATAGCTTAAAGAATGTATTCTACTCAATTAGTGAAAAATTATATAGCCAATCAGCTGCTTCAGCTGAAGCAAATAATTCATCAAGTGCTGAAGAATCAACTGCTGAAGAAGAGGCAGAAGCTAATACAGATGATTCAACAGAAGCAACAGAGGCTAAATCAGAAGAAGAAGACAAATAATTAAAGGACAAATAAATGGCAAAGGATTATTATGAAATTCTTGGCGTTAGTAAGGATGCCAGCGAAGACGAAATAAAGAAAGCATACAGGAAACTCGCAAAAAAATGGCATCCTGATGCTAACCCTGATAATAGAAAAGAAGCCGAAGAAAAATTTAAAGAAGTTGGTGAAGCTTATAATGTTTTAGGCGATACCCAAAAAAGAAAGAACTATGATCAATTTGGATCTGCAGAAGGCCCTGCTGGTTTTGGCGGCGGTTCAGGATTTGGTGGCTTTAATGGAGGAACATATACCTATTCTGGTGGATTTGATGATATAGTAGATGACTTCTTTAGCTCATTTTTCGGAGGTGGTGGCAGAGCTTCAAGAAGTTCAACTGCTAGAAGTGATAGCCCTAGAAAAGGAAATGATTTACGCGCAAGTATAACTATTTCATTTGAAGAATCATTTACTGGTTGTGTTAAAGAATTTAATATAGTAAAAAATGAAACTTGCGATGTTTGTGGTGGTTCTGGTGCTGAAAAGGGAACCAAAGTCGAAACATGCTCTGTTTGTCATGGCGCTGGAAAAGTTAAAAAAATCCAAAGCTTAGGTGGATTTGCAACTTTTCAATCTACTGTTCCTTGCGAAAATTGTCGTGGTACAGGAAAAGTTATTCCTCATCCATGTGATAAGTGTAAAGGAAAAGGAACTGTTAGAAAGAATCCTATTATTAAGGTTGAAGTACCAGCAGGTGTAAATGATGGTCAAACTTTAATTCTTAGAGGGAAAGGTGAGCCTGGAGTAAATGGTGGACCAAATGGAGATATCTATGTTGATGTAAAAGTAAAGAAAAGCAGTATATTTACTCGTGATAGTCTAAATGTTAGAGTTAATATACCAATTACTATTACACAAGCAACTTTAGGTGCCAACCTAAAAATTCCACTAGTTACCGGAGAAAAAGCAGATTATGAGATTCCATCAGGAACTCAAAGTGAGCAAGAATTTGTTATTAAAGGACAAGGTTTCAAGAAAATTAATTCTACAACAACAATGGGAGATTTAATTTTTACAGTTAAAGTTCAAACTCCTAAAAGACTAACCAAGGAACAAAGAGAATTATTTATGAAACTTGCACAAACAATGAACGAACAACCTCCAGTTAAGAAGAGAGGATTTTTCAGTTAAAATACTAGAAAAAAGCCCATCCATGTGTTACAATGGATTGGGCTTTTAAGCTGTAATATAGAAAATAATTAATATAAGGAGAAAAATAGATATGAAGATGGGAATTGTGGGATTACCAAATGTTGGTAAGAGCACTTTATTTAATTCGATAACAAATGCTGGAGCAGAATGTGCAAACTATCCTTTCTGTACTATTGAGCCAAATGTAGGTGTAGTTGCAGTACCAGATGAAAGATTAAATGTACTTGCAAAAATGTTTGATTCAGATAAGATTACTCCTGCTGTTGTAGAATTTGTTGATATTGCAGGACTTGTAAAAGGTGCTAGTAAAGGAGAAGGATTAGGTAATAAGTTTTTATCTCATATTAGAGAAACAGATGCCATATTAGAGGTTGTGCGTTGTTTTGAAGATCCTAATATAGTTCATGTTGATGGCTCTATAGATCCATTAAGAGATATAGATACAATAAATGTAGAACTAGTTTTAGCTGATTTAGATACTGTTAATAAAAGAATAGATAGAGCTGCTAAAAATGCAAAAGGTGATAAAAAATATTTAGCAGAAGAAGATGCTTTTAAGAAAATTAGAACAGTTTTAGAGGATGGAAAACCTGCTAGAACATGTAAATTAACAGAAGAAGAAATAGAATTAACCAAGGATGCATTTTTATTAACCTCAAAACCAATTCTTTATGTTGCGAATATCGGAGAAGATGAAGTTGGTGGAGAAGACAATGAATATGTTAAACAAGTAAAAGAACTAGCTGCATCTGAAGGAGCTGGCTGTATTAAATTATCAGCTAAGATAGAAGAAGACTTATCTAAATTGGATAATGAAGAAGATAAAAAGGAAATGCTTGAAGCTTTAGGATTAGATGAATCAGGATTAGATGTAGTAATAAAAGCTAGTTATGATTTATTAGGATTAATGAGTTATTTAACAGCTGGTAAGAAAGAGACAAGAGCATGGACAATAAATAAAGGTACAAAAGCTCCTCAAGCAGCCGGAAAGATACACAGCGACTTCGAAAGAGGATTTATAAAGGCTGAAATCGTTTCATATGATGATCTTGTGAAATTTGGTTCAATGGCAAAAGTAAAAGAGCAAGGTTTAGTTCGTATGGAAGGCAAAGATTATATAATGAAAGACGGAGATATAGTTGATTTTAAATTTAATGTTTAAATGGAAAAAAATAGGAAAATTACCTTCAAATGTCCTAAATATGACAAAAATGTAATGAAAAAATGCCTTTTTTTAGCAAAAAAACATTGACATATTTGCCAAATAGAGGTAAAATAGCTAATATAAGAGAGTTACAGAGATTCTTAAAGAATTTCAGATTATTAAAAGAGGAGACATAAAAATGGAAAAATTAAAAAGAAACGTTATTTTATCTTTAATCGTTATTGCTATCGCTTTAACTATATTTACTAAAGGCGTATTTGCTAGTGGAACAGTTTCTATGCAAACTATACCAACTGGAAACAATGCTGTTACAAATGCAACTGCAAATACTGCTGTTAATTTAAACGGAAATGTAGCAAAGGATAACCAAGTTACTCCAGCTCCAGTTGTAAACACAACAACAAATACTACTACTAAAGTTCCACAAACTGGTGAATATGATACATATATTATAGCTGGTATTGCTGTAGTTGTTGTAGCTATTGGTGCATTTTCTTTTGTAAATGCTAAAAGATATAGCAGATAATTACATAAATAAGATTTAAAATTTTGATATGTGGAGAGTTCAAAAGATGAGTAAAAAAAGTTTAGCTTTAAGTACAATTATTTTTATGATGTTAGTTTTATTTATTGCAAAGGGAAGTGCTTTAGCATCACAAACAATAACATTTAATACTGTTGCTAATAATTCAACAGCTGTTCCTACAGTTCCAGAGAATACAGCTCCTGTAGTAAATACAACTACAGTTCCACAAACTGGTGAATTTGATACTTATATCATTGCTGGCGTTGGCGCTGTTGCTGTTATTGTTGGATTAACTGCTTTTGCATTATCTAAGAAAAATAACTAATTTTTAATTTAATTTGTATATATTAAAGACTAGGCACTTCGGTGCTTGGTCTTTTTTGCTTTTTTTATTTAATTTTCTATTTATATCTACCTAAATTTATGATAGAATTAAATAGATTTTATATATTTACATAAGTTTAGGAGGAACTAAATTGTATAAAAGAATATTATTAAAACTAAGTGGTGAGGCACTTTCTGGTGATGAAGGATTTGGAATAGATCAAAATGTACTTGAAAGTGTTTGCGATTCTATTAAAAAAGTTTACGATTTAGGAGTTGAAATTGCTATAGTTGTTGGAGGAGGAAACTTCTGGAGAGGCAAATATGGTCCTAATATGGTTAAGTATAATGCTGATTATATGGGAATGCTTGCAACTACAATGAATAGTTTAGCCCTTCAAGATGCTTTAGAGAAAAGAGGAATTGAAACTATAGTTCAAACTTCTATAGAAATGAAACAAATTGCAGAACCTGTTGTTTTGAGAAAAGCTCTAAATCATTTAGATAATGGAAAAATTGTTATTTTTGCTGGTGGTACTGGACATCCTTATTTTTCAACTGATACTGCAGCAGCTTTAAGATCTGTTGAAATTGGAGCAGATTGTTTATTAGTTGCTAAAACAACAGATGGAATATATTCTGATGATCCTAAAACAAATAAAGATGCTATAAAATATGATAAGATTTCTTATCAAGAAATTATAGATAAAAATCTTAAAGTAATGGATTTAACTGCTGTAGCTTTTTGTAAAGAAAACAAGATGCCACTTGTAGTATTTGCTATGAAAGATACAGATAATATTATAAAAGCCGTTAATGGTGAATCAATAGGAACTTGTGTAAATTAAGGAGGAATTATGGAAGAGCAAAGTCTTAATCAAGATATGGAAAAAGTTCTTGATAATTTAAAACAAAAATTTTCAGAGGTAAGAGCAGGAAGGGCTAATCCAACTATTTTAAATAGAATTAATGTTGAATATTATGGACAACCTACACCACTAAATCAAGTGGCTTCTATTTCTGTTCCTGAACCAAGATTAATAGTTATCCAACCATGGGATAAAAGTTTATTATCAACTATTACTAAAGAAATAGAAAAAGCTGATATTGGAATTAATCCAATGAATGATGGAAATGTAATTAGACTATCTTTTCCAGAATTAACTGAAGATAGAAGAAAAGAACTTGCTAAAGATATAAATAAAATGGCAGAAGAAGCAAAAGTTGCTATAAGAAATGTAAGAAGAGACTATATGGACGAAGCTAAAGCAGCTTTAAAGGCTAGTGAAATTACTGAAGATGAAGAAAGATCTTTAGAAGATAAAATTCAAAAAGCTACTGATAATTTTGTTTCTCAAATTGATGATTTAACAGAGAAAAAAGAATCAGAAATTATGACTGTCTAATTTTTAGAAGAAAAGGGGAAGTATGGAAGAAATAGTTAATAAACCAGCTCATATAGCTATTATAATGGATGGAAACAGAAGATGGGCAGTTGAACATGGATTAGAGAAAAAACTAGGTCATAAAAAAGGTGAAGAAGTTTTAGAAAACATAGTTAGATATTGTAATAAAATTGGATTAGAATATTTAACAGTATATGCTTTTTCAACTGAAAACTGGAATAGAGCTAAAGAAGAAGTTGATTATTTAATGTTTCTTCTAAATTCAGCTTTAGATAAATTTATAAAGAAATTAGATTCTGATGTTAGAATTGAAGTTATTGGAAGAAGAGATAATCTTAATCCTAAACTTTTAGAAAAAATCGAACAAATTGAAGAAAAGACCAAAAATAATAAAGGTCTTGATTTTATGATTGCGTTTAATTATGGTGGAAGAGATGAACTAACTCGTGCAACTCAAAAAATTGCTTCAAGAGTAAAAAATGGCGAAATTGATATTGAAGATATAAATGAAGAATTAATTACTAATTCATTAGATACAGCTGGAAAGAAAGATCCGGATTTAGTTGTAAGAACTAGTGGTGAGCTTAGAACTAGCAACTTTTTACCATGGGAAATCACGTATAGTGAATTTTTATTCATGGATAAATATTGGCCTGATTTTACTGAAGAAGATATAGATTATTGCATAAAAGAGTATTCAAGTCGTAAAAGAAGAAAAGGTAAATAATTTTCTTGAAAGGAAAGAAGAAGGTTGGCAAAGAAAAAGAAAACCGAAGAAAACAATGAGAAAAGCAAAACAAAAACATTAAAAAGATACTTAACAACATTAGTTGGTCTACCATTAGTTTTTGTAGTTTTTGTTTTTTCTAACAACTATGTAATGGATGTTGCCCTTGCACTAGTTGCTATTTGTATGATGCATGAGTATTTGCATTGTTTTAAATCCACAGAAAAAGCGAATCCTACCGCATGGATTAGCTATGCATGCTGTGCGCTGATAGGACTGACACATTTAATTAAAGAAGAAATAGGATTTAAACTATTGGTATTTATGATTCCTTTAATTATTTTCATTTTATCTTTGGAAGTAATAATAACCGAAGGAAAGAAAAATATAATAGATGTTATGACAACACTATTTGGAATTCTTTATATACCACTAAGTATGTTATTTGTTTCTTTAATTAGAGGGGGTACACCAGCTTTAATCCATAGAATATATTGTGGCTTATTATTTGCTACATCGTGGGGATCAGATGGCTTAGCATATATAATTGGATGTAAATTTGGCAAACATAAACTAACACCTATTTCTCCAAAGAAAACAGTTGAAGGTGCAATAGCAGGAATATTTGGATCAATAGGATTCTCTCTAGTATTTATATTAATAGTTAATTTAATATTTAATTTAACTATTAGCTATTGGCAAATATTAATAATATCAATTATTCTAGCTATAATAGGACAAGTTGGAGATATTGCAGCATCTGCAATAAAGAGATATTGTGGAATAAAAGATTTTTCAAATCTTTTACCAGGACATGGTGGATTATTAGATAGACTAGATAGTTTACTATTTATTACACCTTTTGCATACATGTTGTTTTTAATGATTTAAATTGTAAATATATAACAATTTAATGGTTTAATTTAATTATTTATAAGATTTAATTTATAGGGGCATACAATTGGAAGAGTTTAAACAAGTAAAAGCGGTTTTTGCAGACTTTGAACAAATGAGTGAAAGTCTTGCTGAATCACGCATTGAGAAAGTTAATTTTTATAGAAAATCTAACAAATTAGAAATTTGCTTAATAACGAACAGCAATATAACGAGTGAAGAATTAGCTACTTTTACTAGTTTTTTGAAAAACCGATTTAAAATTGAAGATGTAACTATCAAATTAAATCCTTTAAATAATACAGACGATAACTTAAATGGAAATAACAATATAGAAAATAAAATAAAGGATGATTTTAAGAAGATAATTGCAATTGCTTCTAAGAATCATCCTATTATTAATGGTTTAATTGATTCTAGTAAATGTGAATTAGTAAATAATGAATTAAAAGTATTTTTAATCAATAATGGAATTGATTTATTAAAGCAACAAAAAATAGATAAATTAATAGCTGATATTGTTTTAGATATTTATAATTTTAAATGCAAAGTTACTTTTAATCATCAAGAAGGAAGTAGCTTAAATATTGATTTTAATAAAGAGAAACAAAGAATAATAGAAGAAGCATATAAAGTTTCTGCACAAGCTGCCAGTGAAGCTAAAGCTAAAGAAGCAGTAAAGATGAATAAAGAATATAATGGTAATTCTGGATTTAAAAAGAATCCTTCACCTAAGACCAATGGAAATGCTTCGCCTGCTAATAAAGAGGCTGCTAAAGTTGAGAGCAAACCAAAAGTTGAGATTAAGCCTGAGACAGAAAGTGAACCAAAAGCTGCCCCTGAAAAAGAAGTTGATCCAACTTTAATATATGGAAGAAATTCTAAAATTACACAACCCTTAATAAAGATTAATGATATTGGTGCAGAAGAAGCTCAAATCCAAATAAATGGTGAAATATGTAATGTTCACGATGAAATGGAATTAAAGAAAACAGGAAAGTTTTTACTTTCTTTTGATGTTTATGATGGAACAAATTCTATTACATGTAAATGCTTTGTCACACCTGAACAAAAGAAAGATGTTTCAAAAAGATTATATCCAGGCGCAGGAGTAAAAATTGGAGGCAAATCTGGATTTGATAATTTTGCCCATGAAGTAACACTTCTTGCTAATACTATTGTTGAGGGAGAACCTCTTAAAAAAGTTAAAAGAGAGGATCAAGCAGAAACTAAAAGAGTTGAACTTCATATGCATACTAATATGTCTCAAATGGATGGTATTACACCAGCTCAAGATTTAATTAATAGAGCAATTAAATGGGGCTGGAAGAGTATCGCTATTACTGATCATGGTGTAGTACAATCATTTCCAGAAGCACATCATCTTTTACAAGATTTAGGAGATAAAGCTAATGGAATAAAAATAATATATGGTGTAGAAGCATATATTGTTAATGATAAAAGCGAAGTAATGACCAATGTGAAAATGAATCAATCTCTTAAAGACTCAACATATTGTGTATTTGATTTAGAGACCACAGGAACTTCATTTAGAACAGACTCTATTACTGAAGTTGGAATAATGAAAGTAAAAAATGGTGAAATAATAGATCAATTTGAATCTTTTGTAAATCCATTAAGACATATACCAGATGAAGTTCAAGAGATTACTCATATAACAGATGACATGGTAAAAGATGCTCCAACAATTGATGAGATATTACCAAAGATCCTTGAGTTTTTTGGGGATAGTGTCTTAGTTGCACATAATGCTAACTTTGATACATCATTTATTAGATATGCTTGTGAACAAAGAAACATACCATTCAAAAATACTTATTTAGATACATTAGCATTAGCTAAAGTGTTATATCCTGATTTTACAAAATACAAGTTAGGAATAATTGCAGAGAAATTAGGAATAAAAGTTGAAAATGCTCATAGAGCTTTAGATGATGTTAATACTACTGTTCAAGTATTTAATAAAATGTGTGAAGAACTTGAAGAAAATAAAGTTACTATGCTTCATGAGATAGATGAATTAAGTGATGGAAAGGCAAATTTCAGAAAACTTAAAAGCTATCATGCAATAATAATTGCAAAGAATTATGTTGGATTAAAGAATTTATATAAATTAATTTCAATTTCTAATTTGAATTATTTTTATAAACATCCTTTAATACTTAAATCTATATATAAGCAATATTCAGAAGGCCTTATTTTAGGAAGCGCTTGTGAAGTTGGAGAATTATATTCAGCTATTTTAGAAGGAAGACCTGATGAAGATGTCTTAAATATAGCAAAAGACTATGATTATTTAGAAATACAACCAATTGGAAACAATGAGCATTTAGTAAGAGAAGGTAAAGTAGAATCTGATGAAGATTTGAAAAACTTCAATAGAAAAATAATTGAAATTGGTGAAAAACTTGAAAAGCTAGTAGTTGCTACTTGTGATGTCCATTTTATGGATCCGCAAGATGAAATTTATAGAAGAATTTTACAATCAGGACAAGGATACGATGATAGCGATCAACAAGCACCTTTATATTTAAGAACTACAGAAGAAATGCTAGAAGAGTTCAAATATTTAGGTGAAGAAAAGGCATATGAAGTAGTTGTAACTAACACAAATAAAATTGCTGATATGTGTGAGAGAATTGAACCTATATCACCTGAAAAGTGTCCTCCACATATTCCTGGCTGTGAGAAACAAATAGAAGATATAGCATATAAAAAGGCACATGAACTATATGGAGATCCTCTTCCAAAAATAGTTGAAGATAGACTTAAGAAAGAATTGAATTCTATCATTACTAATGGATTCTCTGTTATGTACATTATTGCTCAAAAACTAGTTTGGAAATCAAATGAAGATGGATATATAGTTGGCTCTAGAGGAAGTGTTGGATCATCATTTGCTGCTAATATGACTGGTATTACTGAAGTAAATTCACTTCCACCACATTATAGATGTCCAAATTGTAAACATAGCGATTTTGAAGATGTCGGTGATGTTACAAATGGATTTGACCTTCCAGATAAAGTATGTCCAAATTGTGGTCATATGATGCAAAAAGATGGAATGGATATCCCTTTTGAAACTTTCTTGGGATTTAATGGAGATAAAGAGCCTGATATCGACTTAAACTTCTCTGGAGAATATCAAGCCAAAGCACATAAATATACTGAAGTAATATTTGGAAAAGGAACTACATTTAAAGCAGGAACAGTTGGTACTGTTGCCGATAAAACTGCATATGGTTTTGTAAAAAAATATTATGAAGAAAAAGGCCTTACAATAAATAATGCTGAGGCTGATAGAATATCAAAAGGATGCACAGGAGTTAAAAGAACAACAGGACAACACCCTGGAGGAATTATTGTTGTTCCAAAAGGAAGAGAAATATATGAATTTACACCTGTACAACATCCAGCAGATGATCCTAATTCAGATATTATAACAACTCACTTTGATTACCACTCAATTGATCAAAACTTGTTAAAACTCGATATTCTAGGACATGATGATCCGACAGTTATACGTATGCTTAAAGATATTACAGGGCTTGATCCAACTGAAGTACCATTAGATGATAAAGACACAATGTCTATTTATTCATCTACCACTGCACTAGGAATCACCCCAGATGAAATAAGAAGTGAAGTTGGAACATTTGGAATTCCTGAATCAGGAACTAAATTCGTTAGAGGAATGCTTAATGATACAAAGCCTACTACATTTGATGAGTTATTAAGAATTTCTGGATTATCACATGGTACCAACGTTTGGTTGGGCAATGCTCAAGATTTAGTTAATAGTGGTACTGCAACTTTAAAGGAAGTTATTTGTACTCGTGATGATATTATGAATTACTTGATTACTAAAGGACTTCCACCAAATACAGCATTCAAAATTATGGAAGGTGTTCGTAAAGGAAAAGTTGCAAAAGGTAAAGTAAAAGAATGGCCAGAGTATGTTGAATTAATGAAAGAACATGAAGTTCCAGAGTGGTATATCAAATCTTGTGAAAAGATAAAATACTTATTCCCTAAAGCACATGCTGCAGCTTATGTTACAAACGCATTTAGAATAGCTTGGTATAAAGTACATATTCCTAAAGCATATTATTGTGCATATTTCTCAATAAGAGCAGATGCTTTTGATTCTAATGTTATGTGTCATGGACGAGATAGAGTATTAAGCAAAATGAGGGAAATTGAAATGCTTCAAGCTCAAAGAAAAGCATCTAAAACTGATGAAGATATGTATGAAACTTTGGAAATAGTAAATGAAATGTATGCAAGAGGAATTAACTTCATGCCAATAGATATCTATGAATCATCAGCTACTAAATTTAAATTAGAAGATGATGGAATTAGACCACCACTTAATTCTATTCCAGGACTAGGAACAGTAGCTTCTCAAGGAATAGAGGAAGCAAGAAAAGATGGTGAATTTATGAGCATGGATGACTTAAGAATTCGAAGCAAGATTGGAAAAAGTGCAATTGAAACTTTAAAAGAAGCAGGTTGTCTAAAAGGAATGAGTGAGAGCAACCAAATGAGTTTATTTGCATAAAATATATAAAGGAGAAAAATATGATAGATTTTGTTAGTATTGTTCCAAAACTAATTGGAGTTATAGTTGTAGTTAATTTAATAACATTTGCATACATTTATGTTTTATCTCAAACAGAGTTAATAAAATGGGATGATAAATATAATAATATTATTTTAATGATATTAAACTTACTATCTGGATATATTGGAATAGTAGTATCTACAAGAATGTATGATTATAGAACAGAAAGTAAATTCATTAAAGTTGTAATTCCACTTACATTCTTTTTAGAAGTTTTTATAATAGCAATTGCTTTAGGATGGGATTACATTCCTGAACTTATTCAAAAAGTTCGATAGTTATTGCTAAAAACAATTAAACATGATACAATAGGTGACATAACGTTACCTATTGTTTTTATGCGTATTATAGGGTAACAAATATTAAAAAGAAAGGAAAAGAAGTTATGATTAAAATCACTTTAAAAGATGGTTCAATAAAAGAAGTTGAATCAGGTTTAACAGTTTTAGAAATCGCAAAAGCAATTTCGGAAGGACTTGCAAGAGCTACAACCTGTGCTAAGCTAGACGGCAAGATAGTTGATTTTCGAACTACCGTTTACAAAGATGCAAGTTTAGAATTATTAACCTTTGATTCAGAAGACGTTGAAGGTAAGAAAGCATACTGGCACACCACCTCACATATAATGGCACAAGCAATCAAAAGATTATATGGTGACAAAGTCAAATTAAGCATAGGACCATCAATAGAGAATGGTTTCTATTATGACTTTGATTCAGATGAAATAAAATTTTCTAGTGAAAGCTTTGAAAAAATTGAAGCAGAAATGAACAGAATAATCAAAGAAGATTTAAAAATTGAACGTTTCGAATTACCTAGAAAAGAAGCAATTAAGTTTTGCATAGATGCTAAAGAGCCATACAAAGTAGAACTTATAGAAGATTTACCAGAAGATGAAACTATATCTTTCTATAAACAAGGAGAATTTACTGATCTTTGTGCTGGCCCTCATCTAGAGAGTACTGGAAAAGTAAAGGTTGTAAAACTATTATCAGTAAGTGGTGCATATTGGAGAGGCGATGAACATAACAAAATGCTTCAAAGAATTTATGCTATTTCATTTCCTAAAAAATCGATGCTTGATGATTATTTAGCAATGTTAGAAGATGCTAAAGAAAGAGATCACAGAAAAATAGGAAAAGATCTTAAGCTATTTATGACTGATGAATTAGTAGGTCCAGGTCTACCACTATTACTACCAGATGGAGCAACTATTAAAGATATACTTGAAAGATATATTAGAGACAAAGAAACCGCTTTAGGATATACACATGTTGCTACACCAAGTTTAGCTACAACTAATCTTTATAAAACTAGTGGACATTGGGATCATTATAAAGATGATATGTTCCCAATAATGAAGATGGATAAAGAAGAAATGGTTTTAAGACCAATGAATTGTCCTCATCATATGTTAGTTTATAGAAATGAATTACATTCTTATAAAGATTTACCAATAAGAATTGCAGAAATAGCACATGACTTTAGATATGAAGATTCAGGAGCTGTTTTAGGATTAGAGAGAGTACGTCAAATGACTCAAAATGACTCTCACTTATTTGTAAGACCTGATCAAATTAAAGATGAAGTTGGACAAGTTTTAAAACTTATTCATGATGTATATGTTGAAGACTTTGGATTCCCAGAGGATGCTTTCAAATATAGATTATCTTTAAGAGATGTTAATGATAAAGTAAAATACATTGATAATGATGAAATGTGGAATACAGCTGAAGAACAACTTAGACAAATAATGAAAGAGTTAAAATTAGACTTCTATGAAGCTGAAGGGGAAGCTGCTTTCTATGGACCAAAGATTGATATTCAAATAAAAACTGCATTAAATCATGATGTAACAATACCTACTTGCCAATTAGATTTTGCTCTTCCTGAGAGATTTGAACTAACTTATATTGGAGAAGATGGAAAAGAACATAGACCAGTAGTTATCCATAGAGCAATTTTAGGTTCAACAGAAAGATTTATGTCTTTCTTGTTAGAAGAAACAAAAGGAAACTTACCACTATGGCTTGCTCCTCATCAAGTTAGAGTATTACCAATTTCAGAGAAGTTTGAAGAATATGGTAAGAAAATAACTGAAAAAATTGCATCTTTAGGATATAGAGTACAAATGGATGCCTCAAATGAGAAGATTGGCTATAGAATCAGAAATGCTCAACTTATGAAGATTCCATATATGGTTGTAGTAGGAGAAAAAGAAGAATCAACTGACACTATTTCAGTAAGAAATAGAAGAGAAGGTGATTTAGGTTCTATGTCTCTTAAAGAGTTTGAAAAAGTTCTTTCAAAGGAATTGGAAAACAAAAAGATTGATAGAAAATAGATAGAATTATGTCTTCTATTTATTGACTTTTAGCCTTATTGAATATAAAGTATAAGTAAGTTTACTATAAACTGATGAGTCGTTTTCTAAATAGGAAAGGATGGTACGAAAGATGAAGTCTACTAGTGATGTCTTCAAAGGGAGAAAATGTATTCAAATAGTAGTAGACCGCTTTTACAGAGCAGGAGAGCCACCTAGCCCAATTAAGGGGAGAATTTTAAAAGATTGGAAAGATAGGATGCCTAACTGGCAGCCTGATAGTAAAGGTGATTTTCCAAACGATTATTACTATGGCGGTAACTTAAAGGGTGTCGAGGAAAAACTTTCATACATCAAAGGTATGGGGTTCGACATGATTTATTTATCGCCTCTTGATAAGAGTTTGGAGTATCATCATTATGATGTCGGTGACCAATCTGAAATCGATCCTTGGTTTGGAACTTGGGATGATCTTGAAAGCTTATGTACAGCGGCCAAAAAGCTTGGAATCGCAGTAATTGTCGATGTGGTTTTTAATCACACAAGTTGTAACAGCATTTATGTCAAAACTCATCCTGAATGGTACAAGAAGGATAAGAACGGAAATCCAGTTCCTTGGTACGGTTTTAAACATCTTTATGAAATTGATACTGCAAATCCTAGTTATATTTCTGAGATGAAAAAGATTTTAAGGAAATATATTGTAAAGGGAAAAGTACATGGATTTAGGTATGATCTTGGAATGAATTTAGCAAGAGAATTCCTACTTGAAATGGCTACCCTAAAAAAAGAATTTCCTTATATACTTTTCGTTTTGGAAATGTGGGAAATCGCGACATCTAGAAGTGATCCAAAGATTTTTGATGGACAGACTGACAGTCTTATGAATTATCCAATGACAGATGCCATCTTAAGATGGTGTGCCTTTGGAAATGCAGAACACTTCAAGTACAATTTTAAGAGAGTCTATACAGAGTATCCTGAAACTGTACAAAAATTGCTACTTAACAACATTGCGACACATGATACGCCTCTTACTATGACGATGCTTGCTGATATCAAGTTAAGAGGAAATCAACCAATTATGAATCCTGATGTATTTAAAGGAGCTATATGGGATATTGAAGATCCATGGAGAAGCTCTAGAGGATTTGATACTTATGGGTTCAGATTATTTGAAGCAGAGCACGATCAACTAACACCAACGCAATATGAATTGGCTTTTAAACTTAGTAGAGTTGCATTTGCATTGATGTACTCAATTAGAGGAATCCCTTGTGTAATGCAGGGAGCAGATATTGGAGATACCGGCTTTAAGGATCCATTCTGCAGAAAACCATATAATTGGTTCAATCCTAATTTGAGTATGCAATCGTATATTGCAACATTGAACAAGATTTACGAAGACAATGTCGATGTATTTGCAGATGGCGATAGCAATCTTGCAACATGTGACAACAACACAATTATTCTTGAACGCTTTGATTATAGCGGTCATAGAATGGTTACTGCAGTAACAACATCATACAAGCCAACGCCAATTTGGATTAAAAATGATTGCTCAAATCTCAAAGTAATTTATGCTACAGACGATTCATCAAAGCAGCGTTTAGCTCCTTATGGGGTACTATTCGCTAGAGAGAATTAAATTGGAACAAGCCAGAACCTTTGGCTTGTTCCTTTTTTGCGTATTTTTTATGTATTTCTTGCGTTGAATTTTAATGTAACATTTTTGTAACAAAAACTTAATATTCAAACCTCAAAAAACCACCTCAAAGTCTTCTAATTTAAAAATCCTAATGTTATAATACAATTGTATATTTGTTAGAAAAATGTCTACTAATTTTGAAAGGAATAAAATGGAAAATTTAGAGCTTAATAAACTTGCCCAAAAGCTTGAAATATATACTACTATAGATTATATAGGCAAAGGATTTCCTATTATTCTTCCTAATGGAGCAAAAATCATAAGAACTATACGTAATTATGTTGAAGATGAAGAAGAAAGAAATAGATTTTTAGTTGTTAGAACTCCATCTGCTTCAAGAGCTGAAATATACTCAATTGAGGATCGTTTGCAACTAATCAAAAATAACATTTTTACTATCAAATCAAACAATGAAAATGAACAAGAAAAAAATACAATAGTTTTAAAGCCTTATAGTCAACCTTTTCATTGCAGTATATATGCAACTAAACAGCATACATACAAAGAAATGCCAGTAAAGTATTGTGAGACATCTACAGTTTTTAGAAACGAAAGAGATCCTAATGGAATTGTTAAGTCAAGACAATTTACATTATCTGATGCAAGTGTATTTTCTGATAAAGAATACTTCGATAGAGATTTAAAAAATCTAATAATAATGCAAAAAGAAATTTTTGATAGATTAGGACTAGATGTATCTTACGAATTACAAAATTGGAAGTATGAAGAAAAAGAAAACTATATAGGACAAATAGAAGAATGGCGTGAAATAATTGATATTATGAAATACACGCTTAATGATTTGAAGATCAAATATACTGAGAATAAGAAAGCTCGTCTATATGGGCCATCAATTTCAATAAAATACAATGAGAGAGAACTTTCAAATATACAAGTTGACTTTGAAATTGTACATAGATTCGATTTGAAGTTTATTAACAAAAACAATGAAGAAGAATTTCCAATTTATACACATGTTAATACAGTTGGAAGTTATGAGAACATAGTCATGATTCTTTTGGAAAAGTATGAAGGAGATTTTCCTTTATGGATTGCACCAACACAAGTTGAAATAATTCCAGAAGGAGAAGAATTTGAAGACTATGCGAAATCAGTTAGAAGGACACTTTTTGAAAATGGCATTAGAGTAAATGTTGATAATGCTTCTAGTAACTTTCAAAATAAACTATATAGAGCTGTAGATTTAAAAGTTCCATATATCATAACCATTGGAAAAAAAGAATATCAAAACAAAAACATACAAGTTAGAAAAGGGGATTCAACAAATAGTATGAATCTAGAGGATTTTATTAAGGAGGTTAAAAATTGTCTGACGAAGTCTTAAAATATGTCGGCTTAAAATTGAATAAAATGCCTCGCTTTCTAGAATACTCAAAACCAAAGTATAAAGCAGCAAAATCATATGATGATTCAGGACTTTATAAGGTATATAGAGAAATTCCAGTAAATGAGATAGAAATCTTTATTTCTGATACAGATAGAACCACAGAAATTTCAGAAAGACATAGAAAAGCAATTTCATTGAAAGATTATATAACAAACTTTAAAGACAAATTTGAAAAGATAATCAATGAGACAAGCGTAGCTCAAATAAAAGAGATAGGTGAACTATGTGAAAAGTTAAATAAAAACACACCATATTTTATTAAATATCCTAAAAATTATTTATGGCAAATCTTTTATTCAGAAGAAGATAAAAAATATTTTATGTTATATCCATCAATGGAAGGTAATTCATCAGCTTTGTTTTATTTAATTAAAGAAAAGCTTTCTGGAAATAACAAAAAGATATTTGTTCCAATATGTTTACAAGAACCATCATCGGATATTCTTACTTTTTCTGAAAATACTGATTTGGAAAATTATATTTGGTTATTTACTAAAGAGTGGCCAACTACTATAGAAGTTACAAGAAAGAAACATACTAACTTATCTATTATTGGAAGCACTCGAGTATATGGTGGATTCAAGAGCAAATACAAAATAGAGTTAAACAATAGAGATGAAGCACTTGAATTTTATACATTGACAAAAGCATTATTTATTTTGGAAACACAAACAAATTATAGAGAAAGCATTACTCCAATAATCACAAAAGAAGGAAGATTGGGCTATTGCTATAAAGAAGAAGAAATCACAATTGATAATCTTTCAAAGTTTATTGAAAAACAAATAAATGCAAAAGAACAAATGATAGCAGATTTCAACAAAACAATGAAAGAAATAAAAGAACAAAATGAAAAACTTAATGAAGAAATAAAACTAAAAAAAGAAACATACTTAATGCTAGAAAAACAAATTGTTTTATTCTTAGATTGTAGAAAAAGCTTCTTTGGAAAATTAAAATATTATCTAAAAAAAGGCCAAAGATTTAAAATAGAAATTCCGAAAGAAAAAGAAAAGGAAGAACCTAAAAAGAAAGTCGAAGAGGAAGATGACTTAAGACATTACAATTCGACAATAGAAGATTTAGTTAAAGCTTGCATAGATTCTTCAAAGGCAGAAAATGACTTAAAAAATTCTGAAGCTGATTTAAAAGTTACACAATTAAAGAAGGTAAATCTTGAAAAGAAAATTGAAAATGCTCAAAAATACATAAATGAAATTGAAGAGCATAAGAAATCAATATTCGAATTTTGGAAATTTGCCAATAAAGATGAGCTAACAGCTTTAGAACAAGGAATAGAAGGAGAAGAAGAAACACAAAGGCCATCTCTTTTGAAAACATATGATTTAAATACAGAAATGCAAGATTTGAAAATAGATTGTGACAACTTAGTAAGAAGAAAACTTTCAACAGAAGAACAAAAAGCAGTCTTTATTGCAAGATTTTGTATGTCAACAATAAATGCTTTAATACTTGAAGATAAATTATCACAAGAAGACAAATTAGAACCTGAGATTAAAGAAGAACTAGATAAGATAATCGAAAGTCAATATGAGGAACTAAAGCTAAATTGTAATATAGATATTAGACAAGAAATATTAGGAAATATTCAAGATGATTTTACTAAGTTAAAGAAGTTAAAAGCTAATGAACATAGAGAAAATCAAAGAGAATTATATTCATCATTAAAGTTCAATAAGAAAACAACAATAGATGAATATAGAGAAAAAATTAAAGAATGTATAAAATATCTAAATGAAGCTTATAACAAGATAACCGCTATTGCAGAAATACCGGTTTATTACAATATAGATTCAACAGAAGATGTAAAGTCAGATTTTGAGAAATATGTAATAGGAAATATGGATCCATTAAAGATTGTTCAAAATAGTTCATCTGAGAATCCTAAAATTGGAATGATAGATATTAATTCAGAAAAACATTTAATCTATCTTACAAACATAATTTTCTATGACAATTTCAATAAAACATTACCTTCAGGAATGGATGAAGAAACAGAAGTAATAATAAAGGTAAAAGCAAGCGTAGAAACAAAACCAAAAAATATTTACATTATAATCGAAAAGAATGATTTCGATATCAATGTATTAAAAATAGATTTGATAAAAACTAATATATAGATAGGAGATATATCAAAATGACAAATATCGGATTAATTAATTCATTTAATGAGATCAACAATTTTCTAATATTCTTAAGAAATGAATATGCAGCCGCAGCTCAAGAAGGCAATTTAACTTCTGGAGATTTAACAGCTGCAATAAAAATGAATGAAACAGCGACAGCTGAAGCTAATGAAGCAGCAAAAGATTTACTAGAAAGAGAATTTGAAAAAATTCAAGAAGAAGTAGGAATAGATAAAGAAATTCTTGGAGCACTTCCAAAAAATGGAATTAGAGCTAATAGCAAATATGCTCAAAGAATTGAAGATGTTGCTGCTAAATACTATGTTTATAAAGATAAAATATATGATGAAGCTAAGAAAAGATATAATGAATTGTATTCTATAAAATATAATTCTTCTCCTAACTCAAATGAAGAATTAGAAGAACTAGAAGATAAACTATATTTATTAAATGAATATAATACAGCTTTTGAAAAAATAGGTCTTGATAAAGATATATTAGTTTTAAGATATTATTATAAAAAAGATTTAGGAATAGTAAATAATGCAATAGCAGATGCTATTACTAAATTTAGAAGTGTTGGATTACAAATCACTGCAGCAGATTTTAAATATAATAAATATGTAACTGAATATCTAACAGTATTTATCGATAGACTAGATAAAGACGATTTAAATAGTTCAGAGATTAAAACTAAGTTTGAAGAAATATATTGGAAATGTCCTGAAATAATCACATATATAGAGCTAAATATTCAATATATTTATAATCAAAATGAAAAGAAGATTGAGAAAGCTTTAGAAGAAAAGAAACAAGCATTATATAAACAATTTCCTAAAGATGAAATTTGGGGCAAATATGCTCAATATAAAACAATGTCTCTAGAAAGTAAATTACATGATGCTAAATCAATAGTTGAAAGCTTTAGAAACAAAGAGATAAGACCTAGTGATTATACTGTAGATAATATTTCTAAACTAGTTTCTGAATATACAGGAATGCCAAGAATAAAAGATGAAGAGCTAGACAAAACTTGTGATAGCTTAATGAAATTAAAACATAGTTTAGAAGAGTATAGATTATATTTAAAATACAAACCAATAGTTGATGAAATCATTGCAATCTATAAAGAAAAAGATAAATATAAAAATTCTTATACACAATTAAGAAAAAATATAGATAAAGATGATAATAGAATTATAAAGATGAACTTTGGAATATTCTCTAAGAATGCATTGCCAAAACAAACAGAACTTGCATTACAAAATAAAGACTTATATAAACAAATGGCAAAAGAAAAAGTTTATCAAACAATAGCAACTAAATTAAACGATCAATCAACATATTGCGATGCAATTAAACTTGCTGCATCTTTTTATGAATATTTATTTACACATCTTATTAATAAAGATAAGACAATGAGCGATGAAGCAATTGTTGATTATATAGACACATTACAAGAATTCGCTAGATGGCCATATTTCACAATACTAAATAATATTAGTATTTTAGAAGAAAAAGATATAGCATTCTTAATTAAAGATAAATACAATCTTTTAGGAATTAATCTAGCAAAAGATGATTTAGATGAATCTAAATTACCAAAATTAATTGAAACTTTAGATAAAATAGAAAACTTCTATTGCATCACAAAGAACAACGTAGATGTTGATACTATAGAAGATGAAATTGATCTTAAAGTTGTAGTTGATTCAAAATAAAACCTTTTTAATAAAAATACTAAAGGAAGAGTTAAAGAATGAAACGTATTAAGAAAAGCAAACTAATTATTTCAATAATCTTATTAAGTCTATTGATTATAGAAGTTATAACCATAGGCTTATCTAGAGCGGGTAAAACAATTGATATAACGATTACAGCAATTGATAGCCAAAGTGCTTTAGGAAATAAAGAAGAAAAAATAGAAGCTAGCAAAAATGATGATGGAACTTATTCTCTAACTTTTCCTGAATCAATAAATGGTTTCAATGTAAAACAATATAGTTTAACTAGGGAATATACTTCTTATGAAACTGACGATGAAGCTATTTCAAAAGATATGGAAGCAGCAAATATTTCTATTAATGATATTGATGCTAATGTTACAGCTAGAGAAATAATCGAAAAAGATGAAGAAGTTGAAGAAAATGAAGATACTCAAGAAGGTAACCAAGTTGAAACAACTAATACAGAAGAAGAGAACAATCAACAAGATGAAAATGAATCTTCAAATCCAGTAACAGAAAAGAGTGAAGCACAATTAACTTATGAAAATATCATTGTTTCACATACTACAGAAGTAACAAATACACAATCAGAAGTATACTTACCTGGAAGCACAATTACATTGACAAAGACAGAAAGAAAGACAGGAAAAATTTCTACTACAGTTACATATGAAACTAAGCAAAGAAATGACAATACATTATATAAACAAACTTTTAAAGCAAATACAGCTTTTGATAAAAAGGCTACTACTGTTGAAGTAACAGCCTACGCACCTTTAAATTCTAAATTGGTTTTGAAAACTTTAACTAATGATGAAAAGAATAATATTTCTACATCATTATTAAATAATCAACCAGATGATAAATATGCTTTTTATGATACTTATTCACCAATGATTCTATATAGTACTGATACTAATGAATTAGATATGACAGCAGTAAATGATAGTAATTTACAAGAGTTTGATACAGCTGCTGCAGGTGAAGAGTTAACAATTTCTTTAACAAATTTAAATAATACAGGAGCATATGTTCTTTACTCTGTTAAAGAAACAGATGAAGATTATTCATTTGTTGAAATAGCAAAAGAAGAACAAAGTAATAGGATTTCATATAATAACACTGCTTTAGGCAAATATGCTTTATTATATGATCCTACATTCAACATTGAAGCAGTTGCTTCAGCTTCTCTATTAGGAGAAAATGTTTTAAAAGCGGCCAGCACTGATGGATCAAATTATAAATGGGATGGCTCAGTTTCTACAAACTTTATTCCACTAGACCCTTCTGGTACTTCAGGAGCATTTGGATCATTGAATAACCCTTATTTAATTTCTAGTGGAGCAGATTTAGCTTATTTAGCTCAAAGAGTAAATTCTGGTAATACTTATGCAGGATCATATTTTAGATTAGTAGCTAATATTGATTTAGATGGAAGAAATTGGACCCCGATAGGAAATGGGACAAATTCATTTCAAGGAATATTTGATGGACAAGGTCATAATATTACAAATGGAATTATAAATAATGGTACTATTCCTGGAAACAATAATTACATATATTTAGGATTATTTGGAAGTGTTGGTAATGCCAATAATGCTTCTGTTATAAAAAATGTTGAAATTAAACAATTTACCATTAATCTTACAAGTAATGGAAACCTTGATGGAAATAGAGGATATTATATTGGTACATTAGTAGGAGGATTGTTCAGAAATGCTACTGCTGAAAACTGTGCAATAGTTAATAGTAATATTAAAATAGGAGACAAAGACAGTGGAGATCAAGGAGAATTAGTATTAACTAATGCTACAGCCAGAGTTATGGTAGGAGGAGCTATTGGAGCAACTCAAACAGGACATCGTACTTATAATGATTCTGGAAATGATTCTAAGCCACAAGTAAAAGCTATTTATTCAGATGTAGACATTGTTGCAGATAATGTTACAGTTGAGTTTGATGAAAACTATTCTGGTGGCTGGAATGGATATTATACTCAAACCAATTACAGACATCAATATTCTCAAAACTTTGCTGTAGGTGGTGTAATAGGTGCCACAATTGGAGAGAGAACTTCTCCAGAATATTGCAGTTACACAGGAAATGTAAAAACAAATGAAGGTTTTACAGGACCTATAATGGGTGGAGCCTATAGTGCTAATAATGCAAATAATGCTGCACCAACAAATAATTATAGAAATAATTTCGAAGAGATATTTAGTTTAAGTTATTTAAGAAATGGAACAGATGTAACATTTAATAATTATTATTATAATTATTCAATTACTAGCCATACTGTAACAGTTAGAACAGGAAGAAATAATTATAATAATGCAACAAATACAAATCGTACATTTACACAAACAATAGGAACAATTACAGGAGCTACGGTTCCAACAAATAATAATTATAGATTTGAAGCATATACCAATGTTAATCCTTCAACAAATGATTCATACTCAAAATATTGGAATGGAATTAATGCTGGTATTAAAGTAAATAATACAAGCGAAATATATCAACAATTAAGCGACAATGTATTTAACCCTGGAGGAGTTCCTTCAACATATTATGCTGCTTGGGAAAATACAGGATCTAGTTTAAATCTTCTTGTGAACTTTGCTGTAAATATTGAAGCAGGAACAGTAACAGATTCTTATTTAGCGGTGCCAGATCCATATTCACAAGCTTTAGCGTACAATTATTATTGGTATTTAAATGGAGAAATACAAAATGTAGCACCAACAAATGCTACTATTACTAATATAGCTCATAGTTGGACTGAAGATAAAACGTTGATGGTAATATGTAAAAACCAAGATGGAAGTATTGCTATAGATACAGAAACAATAGTTAAATATGAATTACATGTAGTATTTAATGTATCTGGCGGTACTATTAATACTTCAATACAAGGAACTGGTACTCAAGACCCTGACTTTAATACTAGTGATTATGATTATCAATGGTACTATGTAGATATTGCTGAAGGTTCAGAAGAGATGCCAGGGGAAACTAACTCTTCTCTTACAAATCTTACAAGTGGATATGAATATGAAATAAGAGCAACTAATAGAGAATATGATTACATGAATGTTTCTGGCTCGATTATATATGGAAACAGAGATGTAGTTTATGTTAATTATTACAGATATTACATTGATGGAAATTATTATTATGGAGATGATGACAACAATGGTCGTACTCCACAAACAGCAGTTCAGTCACTACCAGCTGCATACCGAATAATAAATTCCTCTTATCAAGTAAATGAAAATATTATTGTTATAATGGGCAATTATAATGCGAGAGATGTATTCTATAATACTAAAGATTCTACAAATGCTAATTATCAAAAGAATGCTACATTGACTGGAAAGTATAGAGGTACAGAATATAATGGAAGATTATATATGTACTATACAAATGGATATGGTAGTACATATAACTTTATAAATGGAGACACTACTTTCCAAAACTTAACCTTTTATGGTAATGGATCACAAGCTTACCTATATGCTCAAGGACATGACTTGATTATGGGAAAAGCATTACATATGGATAATTATTCTCAATCAAACACAAACCAAGGTTTAATTACGAGAAATGCTCCTGCATTCCACGTTTTAGGAGGATATTTACAATATAATAGAACAACTCTTCCAAGAAACAATGGATCAGTAACAATAAAGAGTGGTGCATACGCCAGAGTTTTAGGCGGAGGAGGTTCTGGTACATCAGCTGGAATATGCCAAGGAACATCACATGATTTCACGGGAACAACTGGTCAACACTATGTAGCAACTATAAACATTGATATAGGAACTTCTACAAAAGGAACATACGATTATGATATTAACCTTGTAGTTGGTGGCGCAACAGCAGGAAATATGTATGCAGATATGACTATTAATCTCGTAAATGGTTCTGTCGGAAGATTATTGGGTGGAAGTATCGGTGATACAGTTAATCCTAGAGATCAATATATTAATAATTGGAATTATCCAATGAATGTTTATATAGGCTCAACTACAATGAATTTAAGTGGAGGTAGCTTAAGAGAACTATATGGTGGTAGCCTTGGAAGAAACATGAGTGCTATAGGAAACAATGGTAACTATTCTGCTTCAAAATTATGTGATATATATCACTATGGACAAATAAATATTAATCTTTCTGGAACAACAATTTCAGGAAATGGTACTGATAAAGGAACAATTTATGGAGCTGGAGCAGGTGGCGTAACTGGATATAGCACAAATTCATCAGACCAATATAGAAATTATGGACAAAGCTATCCTACAGCAGTTAATATAAATATTTCAAATGGAACTATTAATGCTGATGTTTATGGTGGCGGTTATGGATATACTGAATATTTAACTACAGCTACAACACAAGCTGATGGTGGAGCTCTATATGGCAATAGTAATATAAATATTACTGGTGGAACTATTAATGGAAATATTTATGGCGGTGGTCGAGGATATAATGTTAATAAACAATACCTTGCGAGAATGGAAGGCAATAGTGTAATAAACGTTTCTGGCTCTCCTACTATTAATGGAAGCATATTTGGAGCAGGAATGGGTATTGCAAATAGAGCTGACATGGCTAACCTAAAAGGTATAACTACTGTTAATATCGAAACAAACTTAGGATCATCTACAGAGGTTTATGGTGGTGGCCAACTAGCTTATGTTGAAGGAACTACCAATGTTAATTTAAATAGTGGAACTATTGAGGGAAATGTTTACGGTGGATGTAATAGTGCCAATATTGTTAATGGTTCAACCAATGTAAAATTACAAGGAGCTACATCAACAGGTTCAATATTTGGAGGATGTAATCAAACAGGAACAGTTCCTAACACATATGTTACATTAACATCTGGAGAAGCATTTAAAGTATATGGTGGAAACAATGCTGGTGGTACATCACAAATTACTAATGTAACTGTAAATGGTGCCAAAATTACAGATTCAGATAATGATGATAATGATGGAGCTATATTTGGAGCTGGTAAAGGTACTAATGCTATAACTAATAAAGCTAATGTTACTATAAATACAAATACTGATACGATTCCAAATGTTTATGGAGGAGGAGAAGCAGCTGGTGTTACTGCAGCAAATAACATAAGTGGAAGTGGACAAACATATGTAATTGTAAATGGTACAAATATTAATAACTTATTTGGTGGATCATATGATAGTGATCAAAAAACTATAGATGTTTCAAATGTAACAATTAATAGTGGAACTGTTAATAATGTTTATGGAGCTAACAATCAAAGTGGTATAACTTCAGAAACTAAAATAAATGTAAATAATGGAACAATCACTAATATATTTGGTGGTGGAAACGAAGCTGATTCAAATAAAACTAATATAACAACTAATGGTGGAACAATCACAAATATCTATGGTGGTGGCAATAAAGCAAGTATTGTTACTAAAACAGGTATGAGTGATTCTGGAAACACATATGTAAATCTATTAAAAGGAACAATAACTAATGCATTTGGTGGATCAAATTCTAAAGGAAATGTTGCAACTACAAATGTAACAGTTGGAGCAAGCGATTCAACAGGAGCAAACCTTTCTGTTACTAACGTATATGGGGGTAACAACGAAGGAGGAACATCTACTAATACAAATGTTACAACTTATAGAGGAACAATAGAAAATGTTTATGGTGGTAGCAAAGGTCTAAGTAGTTATGGACCTGAACAAGAAAAAGCATACGCTGGAACTACAAATGTTCAAATAAAAGGTACCCACATAACAGGAAATGTATTTGGAGGAGGAGAATTAGCCGAAACCACAAATGCAACCAATATTACTTTATCAGATAATTCAATTGTTGATACTAATGTTTATGGAGGCGGAAATCAAGCTACAGTTGGAAATGATACACATGATGCTTCAACACATTTAAGTATTGCCAATTGTACAATTAAAGGAAATGCTTTTGCTGCAGGAAATGGTGCAACGGCTACAACTTATGGTACGACATATGTTGAAATTCTTTCAGGAGCAAACATTGGACAAAACTATGACGATACTTTAAATAGTGGATGTGTATATGGAGGCGGAAATCAAGCCAAAGTTACAGGAACTACTCAAGTATTATTCAATGGAGGAACAATAAAAACTAACGTTTTCGGAGGAGGAAATGAAGGTTTAGTTGAAGGCTCAACTATAGTTAATGCAAAAGATGGAACCATAGATGGAAGTATCTATGGAGGAGGAAATCTTGCAACAGTTACCGAAAATACTTTAGTAAATATTTATAACAACATGAAAGTTGGAAATAGTTCTTCTACGCCACCACTAAAAGGAAGTGTTTTTGCAGGAGGAAACCAAGCAGAAACAGGACTTGAAGCAAATGGTGGATCAAAGAATATTTTAAATATTGCCGGAGGCGAAATCTTTGGAAATGCATATGGTGGAGCTAACACAAGTAAAATTTGGGGCTCTACAGTAGTAAATATAGGATTAAAAGCTATTCAAGATTATAAAGCTGCAAATGATAGTGCATATGATATTCCAGCTGATATGACAGCTACAGCACTTACTATTCATGGAACAGTATTTGGTGGAGGTGAAGCTAATGCTAGTGGATCTGACCATTATGATTGGAGCTATATCTCAGCTACTGAAGGAATTGATGTTAATATCGATGGACAAGGTTATGAATCTTTAGGAATTAAATTTGAGAAGAGCGTTTTTGGAAGTGGTAATGCTTCATCATCTTCTGGAACAAGTACTATTGATATTTACAATCTTGGAACATATCAAGAACCAAATAAATGTATTTCAATTCAAAGAACAGATATTTTAACAATTAAGAATTCATCTTTAGCACTACATGGTGTAAGTGATAGTACTAATGACCACGCTAATGAATTATATACATTAAACTATATTGGAGATTTGAAACTTGCAAATTCTTCTACATTATATTTAGAGAATACAAGTAACTGCTTATCTAAATGGGAAAGCTTATCAATAAGTGATACAGGAGTCGAAACTCCAGCGGCAATTACAATTGATGACAATGGAAATGGAACTCCAACAGTAAGAAATAACCTATACTTAATGGAAGGACTTCAATTATTAGTAATCCCACCAGCGGATGCTGGAGAAGGTTATGGAAAAGTAATTGGAATGACTTTCTTGGGAATTTATGCTACAGGAGCAACTCCTTATAATAGTATAGGCTCATACTATAAAGAGAATGCAAGTAACGGACAAACCGTAAATTATCAGGCATACAATTTTACTTCTGTACTTGGAAAACATATGAAGAGAGATAATGGAGATCCAGAAGAATTTTTAATAGTAGATACTGGAGAACATGATCTTACTAAAGCAGGCTTCTACTCAAATAAATTTACTATTCCAGGAGTAACTGATGATGAACTTGAAGACATGATTAATAATAATGAAGTAACAGGAAGTACTTCTGGAGTATTAAGAACATATTATGTAGGGGCCAAACCTCCACAAGCTACATACTATATTTGGAGTGTTGGTAACGTAGATATGACTACTTACTATCTAAATATAGAAGCTTCAAAATATGATACTTTAGGAACTAAAGAATTATCACTTAGAGGTTTTGCTGTTGCAAATACATACTATGAATATAGCGGATGTAGATTTGCATTAGCTGATGATGTAACTATAGCAGATAAATCAACTATTCCTAAGATAGCAAATCCTAAAACAGATGCTGATTATCATTTTGGCTTAGCTATGAAAACAGGAGCCTATGGATGGGTTAATGCAGGAAATGTTGAATTTGAAGGAGAGGCAGATACTGGAGATGATATTGATGGAAGTGTTACTTCATTTAAAACAGAAAACGCAGCAGCTGGAAGTACTGATGTAACGCCAGATTTAGAGTTCTACTTATATCATTCACAAAATATTCAAACAGATGGTGACCTTGGAAATGTTAAAATTTATCTAGATGTCACTGAACCAATGCTTAATGCAGATGGATTTAATTACAGAAAGATATGTGTTGATATTACATTAACTCGTAAAGTATATGATGATGAATTTGTTGAACAATCAATTCAACCAGGTAAAAAATATGATATATTCACTTCAACAAGAACACAAATAGTAAGCGATGGTGTATTTTCTACATATGATACTATTTATATTGATAAAGTTTCTGAAAAAGAAAGAGCAAATCAATATTTAAATAGTAAGAGAGTTTTAGTATCAACAGATTTAGATGGTGTTCCATATTACTTTAAAGCTGGAACTAAAATTACAATGTTAGATTTAGTAACAAATCAAACATATTATTATATAGTAACACCTGAAGATGAATCAGGAGCAAATCAAACATATAAATACTACTTTACCAAATTTAAGAAAATGGGAAGTATGGATGAATACTATAATGAGGCGGATAGTTTTAATAATTACTATTATAATTCTTCATCAGATGAACTATATGAAAGATACATTTTCCATTATGATTTTGCAGAAGCAGGTATAACTGAAAATGTACAAAATAAATTAGTTACGCTACAACTAGAAGAAACTCTTTCTGGTGAAGACAAAACAATTATAGAATTAATTGCTAGCCAGAGATCAGAAGTATTATATTCTTTATATACAGATAGCGATGCTGTTATAGATGTAGAAGGCAATGTTTCAGTTAATCCATTATATTTAGGAAAAACAAATGAAGTATTGAATGTAGAAACAATGCTTACTCAACAAGCTGCTCCTGATGGAAGACGTATTTATGATACAAACTTCTTTGATGAGCAAATGGGTGTTAAAATATCACTTATAGATGCATTAGGAACTCAACAAGATAGTGATGCAATGCTTGGAGTTTACTTTACAGTAGAGGGCGATAATGATGCGTCAGGACACCCTAATAAGTATTATCCAAGAATAGATGGTTCAACCAGAATTAAGATAGGTACTAAAGTTGCAAACTCTATTTCAAAAATAACTATGCATACAGAAGAGAACCAGAGCTTAGTTACAGGGGATTACAAAATAAGAATTGAAACTTATGGTTCTGTTGATGGTTACTATTATGGAGATATTTCATCAGGTGTTTACGATATACCATTGACAATCATTAGTGGAATATTCGGATTAAAGATTACTTCACCAGATGAGCAAAAAATATTTAAGACTAATACAGGATTAAATGTTTCTGGGGATAACAAATTAGATATGACAGTAGAGTATTCTTCACTTCTAGACAATCCAGTGCTTACATTATCATTGCAAAGAAGAAATTATGATACTATTTATGCTAAATCTTATGAAGCAGTTGACTTAAGTGAAGTAATAAGTGGAGGACCTACTGAAAAATTCAATGAAGAGACTTTTGATTCAGATTATACTTATAAAGTGGCAGGAAAAGATGTCATAGGATCAGAAGATACGACAGTATACCATTATACTATGAAATCAAAGGTTCCTCCTGGAACATATAAAATGGTTTATAGCATCTATGATGGAACTACATACATCGGTAGTGCATATGAATATTTCATAGTTAATTAATATATTAGAAAGGAAAATGATTAATGAAGGGCAAAAGAATTGGGACAGTTTTACAATACTTATTAGTTGCAATACTAATAATTGTCCTTTATTACATTTTCCTTATCTTTGGAGCAACTAAGAATAACGAAAAAGCTACCAAAGTATTTGGATATAGATTATTTGTTATTACTTCTGGTTCTATGGAACCTACCTTTTATGAAGGTGACATAATATTTGTTAAAGAGACCAATAGTTATGAAAATGGTGACATTATTACATATACAATGAATAATGAAGAAAACCCAACAACTCATAGAATTATAGGGATATACAATGAGAACTCATTTTTAACTCAAGGAGATAGTAACTCTTTTGCAGATCCAAATCCTATATCGAAAGATAGTATTATTGGAGAAGTAGTTTATTCAATTCCTAAAATAGGAAAAGGTATAGAAGTTACTCAAAAGCTAAGATATTTATTACTTGTAGTAATATTACTATTAGTATGGAGATTAATTTACAAAAGGAAAAAAGAAAAAAGTAAGAGAAGAAAAATAAAAAAGGAAATTGCAAATAATGAAGAAGAAAATGACTAATGTAGCCATAATACTATTATTATTTGTTTTAGTATTAATTGTTTTTAAAGTAAATAGAATAAAACTTTATCGTTCTTCAGGAAGCCTTTTATTTGTACAAACAAATAAAACCAATGACATCTATAATGAAGGAGAAAAGGTTGTAGTTAGAGATAAATTTGGAAATTATATTATTACAAATATCTTTAATTCAAATGGAGATGGAACTTATTTAACCAAGCAAGACGATGCACATTATATCGAAAACTTTAGATCTGATAAGAATAATATTGTAGGATTATATTCTTTTAGATTGAAATACTTCTTTTCTTTCTTTGAATCAAAGATAACTAGATTTTTCTTTATGCTAATTGCAATAGGAATTGTTTTTAAGGTTAGAGATAACTATATTAGAAAACAAGAAAAAATAAAAAGAGTAAAAACATATACTCAATCAACAAAAGAGCCCTTATAGGGCTCTTATTTTTTTAATCAATATATATTAATTATATTATTGTATATTTAAGTTATTATGATTATTCTTCATTAGGATTTGGCATTTCTTGAACTACATCTTTATTGTTTTTTAAGTTCTTAAATAAATCTAAAAATCCAAAACTTTTATTTGTTTTTTGTAAAGGAACATCATATTCAACTTTGAAGAATTTGAAATCTTGAATTTCATTATATTCTAAGCAAGAAAGATATACATCTAATTCATCAAGAGATTTACAAGCTGATATTACAGCAGGATGTAATGATGAATTAAACATTAATTCTAATCCTAAATCCCAAGCTTGTTTTTTAGTACCATGTTCCTTGTTTATTATCAAATCATAAGCTTCTCTAAATCTAGCTTTTGCTGCATGTTTATATATAGCAAGTGGTCTTGTATAAATTTTACTAATTATTTCACTTACTGAAGAATAGTTATTATCATATTGTAAAATGTCATAAATTCTATTCATTGTAAATGGTAAATATACTTTTTGGTCTTTCTCAGAAATAATTAAAGTATTTTCTTTATATTTTTCTTGAATACTTTCTTCTTTGATGTCTTCTTCTTCATCATCTAATATTCTAGAAATCTTTCTGTAGTTGTTTGAAACTGTTTTATAAATAGATTGATAATCTTTATTATATTGTTTTATAACTTCAATAATTTGCATTAATGTTAATTGTTGAGAATTTACTTTAATATCTAAAATAGTAGAAACTAATTTTTCAACTTCAATAATGTTTTCATCAACTTTTTTAACATATACATTTATAGAGGCGATTTTGTGATAAAAATCATCTGTTTCTGAATAATCAATACCACATATGTAGCTACGCATATAAGCAATAATACGTTTTTTTAAGTCTTTTTGTGAAACAAGATCTTCATTAAGGCTTTTCATTTCGTTTTTTATTAATTTAATTAATTCTTGTTTTGTGATATTTTCATCTTTAAGTACGATCATTTTCTTCCTCCATACATAAAATTATAAAATAGGGAATAAATTAATTCAATTAAAACTAAGAGGTGAAACTATTTTGTAATAAACTCTTAAATTAATAGTAATATTTAACTTGAATAAAATTATTGAATAAGATTTTTTCGTATGCTAAAATTGTTATAAGATTGTGATTAAAGCCTAAAAAGCGGCTTTATGTTAACACGGAGGAAAAAATGAAGAAAACTATTATAACAATTTTAGTAACTATTTATGCAATTATTGCAATATTTACAACAATTTGCTTACTATCTTATAATGATAGTCACATTTCAACTTTTGGAAATACTTCTTTAATTATTATCGATTCAAAAGATTTAGAAAAAAATCAACCACCTTTCTTTATGGGTGATATAGTTTTTGTGACTAAATCTAAAAATTTAAATAAAAATGATCATGTATTTTGCTATGAAGTATACAATGGAGAAGTTAGTATCAGTGTAGCAAAAATAAATAATATAAGTGTTGATGAAAGATCTAAGACAAATAAATATGAACTTAGTGATGGAAGAACATTAGATTATAATTTCATAATTGGACCTGTTAATGGCGCATCAAAAATGGCTAAAGTAGGTTATGTTTTAAAAGTATTAGAATCTAAATTTGGATATCTATTCTTAGTTGTTTTACCAACATTACTATTGTTCTTATATGAATTATATACAATAGTTATGCAAATAAAAGATGGCTCATCAGATGATGAAGATGAGGATGATGAAGAAGAAGAGGAAGAAGAAGTTAAACCTAAGAAAACTTCTGCAAAGAAAACTTCATCAAAAACAACAAAGAAGAGAGTAACTAAAAAAACTACAACAAAAAAATCAAAATAAAAAAGAAAATGTATTATGAAGAGAAATTTTAAAACATCTTTATTAGTTCTAACTATCATACTTTTTCTAGTTACTGTATATGCGGTAGCTCATACCTTTGCAGTGTTTCAAAGCGATGCAGAATCAGAAGTTGAAGTTAGACTAGCAAAATGGAATATTAAAGTTAATAATGAATTAGTAACAGCTACAGCTAATCATACATTTACTATTGATGGTGATTATTTAAGTGTTGTATCAACTAATAAAGTTGTCGAAAAGAAGATTGCACCAGGTGCAGAAGGAAACTTCGACATTGAGATTTTTCCTGATGGTACGCAAGTATCTTTAAGGTTTGATATATTTGTTGATGCATCAGCAGTTGAAGGAACAGAAATTACCGTAAATGATGTAGTAAGTTTAACAGATGATGTTACTATTATCAGAACAGATGAAAATGTTTATACTGGTATCATGTCTTTAGAAGATATACAAGCTGGAAAAACAGCACACCTTAGAGTTACTTTTGAATGGGTAAATAGTGATGAACCAAATGCCATAAAGTCAGATACTAATTTAGCTTTATCAGATGAAGCTGTGATAAGAATTCCAGTTACTGTTGATTTTATTCAATATAAAGGAGAGACTATTGAAGAATATGTCCCAAGTCCTTAAAAAACAAGAAGACACAAATGACAATAGAGGACCAATACTACAAAAGGTTTTTAGTATATTTTTAACAATCATATTAGTGCTTGTAGTATTATTTATGATTATTAGCATATATTCATTTATTCAAATAAAAATTATACATACACCTTTTGAACATTTTGCTGGAATTATAGTGCTATCAGAGCAAACGGAAAGTATGAAACCTACTATAGATACTGATGATGTAGTATTTGTGGCACTTAATAATAGCAATTTAAAAGAAAACGATATAATAGTTTATTTTAATAATGAATATACAATTACACATAGACTTAAAGAAATAAATGAAGACTCATATATAACAATAGGAGATAATGCTAATAGTGGTGAAGAATCTATAAAAAAAGATCAAATTATTGGCAAGGTTATCTATATTTGGAAAATAGGAATATGGAAAAAAGTATTTACTTCACCAGAGGTATATATTCCTATGTTACTTACAATTATGCTCGCAAGCTTTACTGTTTTAGAGTATAAAAAAGAAGAGAAAAAAAGGAGAAAAGATGGAGAGGAGAAAAGTTAAGCATCTTCATATAATAGATAATGTCAAAAAAATCCTCATTATCTTTTTATGCTTAATTATTACTATCATTGTTTTTAGAATGACTTATTCTAGTTATGAAACAAAAGCAACAGCTAATGCAGATTTAGGAGTTGCATTCTTCGTACTAAATGAAGACTTTCTTTCAATGACAGTAAACCTTAATGATAAAATAGAACCAGGAAATTTTACACCACCTGAAACTAATGGAACAGTTTATAATTTCGATTTTAAAGTTATGAATCATGATGATGAACGTAGAACGGAAGTTTTAATGTATTATGATTTAACTTTAAGAATAACAACAAACTTAGAATTAGAATTTGATCTTCTAAGAGATGGAGTTTCATGTGTGGATTCAGATGAAATTGCCCGTTATGTTGCTACAGATTCAGGTGATTCTGAAACTAATTCAACAGATGAATCTACTTTAGAAGTAACAGGAAATGAAGTTGCATATTTTAGAACAATAAAAGCAACAAGAGAATACTTCGGTTTTACTGAAGATGAAGAAGACGATTATACATTAGTAGTAACCTTCCCTTCAAAATATAGAGACTTAATGAGATATAAGTCTGATGATATTATAGAGGGAATAGAAGTTACTGTTGATGCAAAACAAAGAATAGATGAATAAATTAAGGAGCAATAACTATTTTGATGAAGAATAGGAGAATTACAGGAAGGAAAAAAATAAGCAAAGTTAATTTGATTACTATGATTGTAGTCATATTAATTATTGTTTCATACTTTACCTCTTCTTTTGGAAGATATGCTCTAAATTTTGTTAATGATTTTTATTTAAGATCAAAAGAGTTTTACTTTTATAGTAATAAATTATTAGCTACTGGAAAAACAGTTACTATTAATGATTGGCCAGGAACTGATGATTATTATATTTCAGTTGAAATGAACAGTAGAGAAAACAATATATTAGTAGCAAGAGATAACATCGATTATAATATTTCATATAAAGATGTATCTGCAGATGTACAAATATTTCTTTCAAAAACTTCTGGTACCATATATGGCTCTGAATCAGATTCAGATGTAAAAAACACAGATTCTTTTGAGGTAAGAGTACATCCTACTAGAGCTCTTCAAAATGGAGAAGCTGTTTACTTTACTTTGGAGGCTACTTCAACATCGCCTTATGTTAAGACTTTATCAGCTGTTTATACTTTAGTAGTTGGAAAAGCTCAATTAACATATAAAATAATAGATGAGCCGGGACAACCATATTTTGATGTAGATATTACTAATGCTATGGAATCATATAAAGTTGGAACAGCCTTTGGTTCATATAGTGTTGGAGAAGAACTTACTGTTTCTGCTTATGAAGCACTTTCTGATGAGCAAAAAGCATTATGCTATTCTGCAAGAGTAACGATAAACTTTAATCCTAACACATGTGTTATGGATATAACCGATTCACATTATATTGAGGCAGCAAAAAATAGCAGAACAACAACTACTACAATTAATAAAGGTGGAAATACTTATACATATGTTAATGGACTAACATTTGATGTAAATCCACTAACAAGTACTTCAGTTAGATTTTATAAAAATGATGTTACACAAGATTACACTTATTCGAGTGTTGAAGGGGGAACTTGCGTAGTTAACCTTACTTCAATATAGATAAGAAAGGAAAACACAAATGTCTATAAATGTTATGGATGAATATTCTAAAATTACTATTAGACAGCTTAATGAGTACATGAAGTCAATTTTAGGAGATAAGTACAGAAAATTTATTTGTGATGAATTTTCAGATGTATATATTAATATTAGATATAATGGATTAATTACTCCAAAGAGGGGATTAACTGTTAGGAATAAATTATTTCAAGAACTTAAGAAAAAGGAAATTGAATTAGTTAAAGAAAATCCAAAATATCAAAGAATGATAGAGTATACTTATTTATTTTATGATGATTGTGCTTTTTTTGATACAGCACATAAACAATCAGAAATAAAAGATAAAGTTGAAGAAATTTTAGATATTAGAAGAGAATTTTTTGGTGAAGATAAAATAACCAAAGAAGATGAAATGAAGTTTAGATTAAACTTTACTCTTATGGTTCAAATGAACAATGAAGAAAAATCAAATTTCTTAAAGAAATTTGAAACCAAAGAGTTTAAATTAAAGTTTAGAAATTATAAAGATAATTTACAAAAAGTATCGATATCACAAAATGTTAAATTCCCATATATTTATAGCAATGAAGCTATTAATGATGTATTTAATTCAGGAGTTACTTTAGAAGATAAATTATTAGTAGAATATTACTTATTAAGTGCAAAAATAATAAAGGATATTGAACAATCAGATTATAGAAAAGAATATGTAGTAGATTTTCCAGAATCACTTTTAGATAAAGAGACTAAACTTGCAAGACTACTAAATATAATTAATAATTCTACTATGCAAGATAGAATAACTTTAGAGTTAACATATAGAGAATTTAGAATGCATAGAGAAAAAATATATGATTTGGTTTCACAAGGATTTAATTTTGCAATGAAAGTTGAAGAAGACAATTTCGAACCTAATGATGCAGAAATTCAAACTTTCTCAATTTTAAAATATATTATTACAGACAAAAATATTCCAGCACTCAGACGTTCAAATAATTTAGTAGTTATTAAATAAACAAAGGTTAATAAAATTTTTATATACGAAAGGAAAAATAAATGGAAACATTTACAAAATTTCTATACGATTTTCTAGGACAGTTTTTAGCAGTATTTATACTAGTAATTCAAGGATTTTTCAGAGGAATAAAAGCAACATTTAATATTCCAGCATATGTTGAAATTTTTGAAAAATATAAAACTAGTCTAGACAAACCTGAATGGGTTTTAGTAGTAATAGCTTTATTCATAGCTGCACTAATAATTTTCTTAGTAGTTGCATTATGCATCTTACTTGCTAGAAAGAAAGTTAAATTTAATAAGAGAGGTCTAAACCAAGATGCTCTTCTTGATGAAGTTGCTACATTAAATAATAAGGTTGTAGACCTTATGAAAGAAAAAGATGAATTGATGGCAATGAAAGTTTCTCAATTAGGTTTAGCACCTGATGAGTCAAATACAATCGAGCCACAAGGAGAAGGTTCATCAGATGAAAATGGTGAAAAAGTCGATGGTGCAGGACTTCGTTTTCCAAAGCTTGTTGCAATTGATGAACGTCTTGAAGATAGCAAAATTCAAGATCATGGTAATACATTTACTTTACCAGAACTATGCGAAGCATTTAGAAACTTTGCAGCATCTAAACTTAAACTTTATTACAATATAAATATGATGAGATTATTTATAGCTGCTCTAGCTTCAACAAAGTTAGTTATCCTACAAGGTATCTCTGGTACTGGTAAAACATCTCTTGCTTATGCTTGGGGAAAATTTAATCAACATGATTCTTGTGTTGCATCAGTACAGCCTTCATGGCGTGATAGAACAGAACTTTTTGGTTACTTCAATGAGTTCACAAAGAAGTTTAATGAAAGTGAAGTTTTAGCCGAAATATATAAAGCAGGATATTCAGATGATATCTTTACAGTAATATTAGACGAGATGAACATCGCCCGTGTTGAGTATTATTTTGCAGAGATGCTATCTATTCTAGAAATGCCAAACCAAGATGAATGGATAGTTGAATTAGTTCCATCTGCTTGGAAGGGCGATCCAAAGCATTTATTTGATGGAAAAATAAAATTATCTCCAAATCTATGGTATATAGGAACAATCAATAATGATGATTCTACATTCATGGTAACTGATAAGGTTTACGATAGAGCTATGCCTATAGACATTAATGATAAAGGACAACCTTTTGATCCAGTTGATACAGATGCATGGAGTATAAACTATTCATATTTGAATGGATTATATCAACAAGCTATGAAAGATCATCCTGTATCAGAATCTACAATGAATAAAATAGAGCAAATGGACAACTATGTTATTGAACATTTCAGAATAGCTTTTGGTAACCGTATTGTAATGCAGATTGGAAAATTCGTTCCAGTATATGTTGGATGCGGTGGAGATGAAATAGATGGTGTTGATTACTTCTTAGCACGTAAAGTTTTAAGAAAATTCGAACAATTAAACGTTGCTTATATAAGAGATGAAATCGATCCATATATAGACTTTTTAAATAAAACATTTGGCAAAGATAAAATGCATGAATGTATTGAATTTATGTTAAGATTAAAGAAATTAACCTAAAATTATAAAAAGGATTGTTAAGTTTTACAAATGAGTAATTTAAGTGTTTTTGATTTATATGAACAAGAAAATGAACAATTAACTACAAGATTCCTAAACAATACTAAATCTGAAATCCGTGTCAATACCGACTTTGAAAAAGTCGAGTTAGACACGGAATGGATTGATGAAATAGAAATGGCAGTTCCACATTTGGATGCAATTTTTAAGAATCCAAACAGATTTATTATAAATGAAGAAGAAGTAGTTAAAATAGAAAAAGCTAAAAGAGTTACTGTTGAAAGTATTAAAGATTTGGCTAAACATACTAACTTTATTCAAGCTATTGATGAAGAAGGTGTTAAACCAGCTAAAATCTTGAATATTAATAAAGAAGAAACTTTTGATACATACGAAAATAGATTAATATATACTTTAATACAGAACACTAAAAACTTTATTTCAGTTAGAAAAGAAGCACTTTTAAGTAAATTGTCTATACAAGCAAAAGATGAGAAAAAGTTCGCTTATAATGGACATACTGTTTTAGGAAATGAAGCTATTGGAATTTCTTTTGAGATATCTAGTAAGAAACAAGGGGATTCTAAAAATGATACAAAAGAATTATTAGATAGAATCGAACATTTAGATTTAGAGTTTACTATTTTAACTCAAATGGAAGTTTACAAATCATTAGCCAAAATACATGCAGCTTTAGTTAGACCTCCTATAAAAAAGACAAATATGATTTTGAAAAACACACATTTCCAATATGCAATGAGATTGTGGGATTATATTCAAGAAAATCTTGATGATAAAACAAAAAGAACTTCTGACAAAGATCAAAGTGATGATAATCAAGCAATGATTAGATATGGAAATGAGACATTCTTACTTAATTATCTTGCATTAAATACATTAAGTAGAATTGATGAAGAGAATGCTGAAGAAAAGAATAAAGAAGCTAGAGATTTTATTACCAATCAATTGATAGAACAATTAATTGTAATTAATCCAGATTTAACACCAGAAGAGCTAGAAAGCAAAATAACTGGTAGAATTGCTCAAATAAGAACTGCACATACTGCAACTCTTACAGAAATTAGAAAAGTATTTAAGGAAAGCTTCGATAAATTTATTGATAAGGTAGAGAGTAATGGTTGATTCTAATAACGAAACAATTAAAAAGAAAAAAATAGTTGTTAAGAAAAAGGGGATGACTGATGAGGCTCCTGTAAATATTAGTGAGCCTGAAATTGATGAAAGTAATAAACCTAAGTCTAGAGTTAGAAGGAAAGCAAATGTTTCTGAAATTACAGAAACACCTTCTATGATGGACAATATTAAGGAAGAACTTGAGGAAGAATTAGAAGAGAAGAAAGTTAGTCAAAATATTCCAAAAAGAAATAATATTGATTTAAGTACGAGACTTAAAAACTTTAGAAATAATCGCAAAAAGAGAATAGTAGATGTTGAGCCTGAAACTAAATCTAAAGTGGAAGAAAAAGAGATTCCTAAAGCAAAAAAAGAAATAAAAATAGAAAAAGAAAAAGAAACTAAAAAAGAATCTAAGAAAGAAAATGTAGATAATAAAAAACAAGAAGAAAACATAAGCAATAATAGAAATAAGAATAAATCTAAAGAAAAAGAACAAAGTAAAAATAAAAAGAATGATACTAGTACAAAAAAAGCTAAGGGAACAAATAAAGAAAACGATATAAATGAAGAAAGTATCAAAGTAAAAGGAAAAAGAAAAGAGAAGTTACCAGATGTTTTGTTCGGCGTTCCTAAGGTGAAGAATTCTAGTAGTAAGGAAGCAGAAAAAAAGAATAAAGAAGTTTCTGCTCCAAAAACTAAAAAGCATAATACGACTTCAGAAAACAAAACAATAAAAGCTAAGAAAATTAAACTAGATGAACCTATTGTTGAAAATAGACCTAAGAGAGTTTTAAAACCTAAAGTATCAAAGGTATTTACAATAATATCTGATGTTCTTTATTGGTTAGTATTTATATTTATAGTTGTTTTATTATTTATCGTTTGCGTACAAAGATTCTCTAACAATGAATTATCAATAGGTGGAATAAGAATTTATAACGTTTCTACTGAATCAATGCTTTCAAAATATTCAGTAGGGGATATAATCTTAGCAAAAGATGTTGATCCATCAACTTTGAAAATTGGTGATGATATAGCTTATAACGGAAAAGAAGGACAATTAGAAGGAAAAATAATTACTCATGAAATTCAAGCTATCACAAAAAATGAAGATGGTTCATATACAATTATTACAAAAGGTGTACAAAATGATGTAGAAGACCCTGCTATAAATTCTAGTCAAATTAAAGGTAAAATAGTAAAGAAATTATTAATACTTAGTGCTATTTCAAAAGTAGCAAGTAACAATTTTGGTTTATTTTTTGCAATATTTATTCCTGTTGCAGTTATTATATTTATTAATATGATAAGAATAATGAATACAACAGATGAACAATAATAAATTTTAGAAGATAAGGAAAAAACAAGTGAAGAAATTAAATCGTAAACAAAAATATTTGCTATTAAGATCAATGGTAATTTTATTGGTGTTACTAGTAGTAAATACGTTTGCATGGTTCTTAATGAATACTAAAACACAATTGTCAATGAATGTACACATTGATTCATGGCATATTACATTTAAAGATGATGAAGACGTGGAAAGTACATATTTTGAGATTGTAATTGATAGAGCTTATCCAGGAATGGAGGATTTTACAAAAGTATTTACAATTACAAACACAGGAGAGAGGGATGCTACTTTATCATATGCAGTAGTTGAAGCAAGACTTCTTGATGATAGTTATATTGCTGATGATGCTGGACCTACTCATGAAGAAATAGAAGAAATGCTTACAAATGATTTGCCATTTACTTTTGAGTTTGATTTTTCGGACACATCACTTGGACATACTACAGGCAGCAATTCAGAAACATTTACTGTAACAATGAGTTGGGCTTTTGAAGCAGCTGATCAATCAGAAATTGAGGCAAAAGATCAATTAGATACAGCTTGGGGAGAGAATGTTTATGATTATTATGAAACACATGCAAATGATACTGCGCCAACTAACTCATTAACGGATGATACTAGATATCCTATTTATTTAAAGATTAATGTAATTGCATCACAAGCTGAATAATAGTTACCTTATTTTCAAATATAATAATAAGTAAAAATAAAAATCAGATTCGAATGGAATCTGATTTTTTTATATTTATATTATTATATTAGTTATTATCAATTATTAATTATTGACTACTATTTATAATTAATTATTATGAAACTTTTTGAGTAAATGCAATTTGAACATTCATTTTTGTTGTAGCATATTCATCAGTTGAATTTGTTGGAACAGTTGCATTGGTGTCTTGTGTATTGTTCATACTTTCTGTAGATGGATTATCATTCCACATAACATTTATTCTATAGTTTTGAACTAAATTTGTTGTAGCAGTATTTCCATAATTATATGTTCCATGAATATCAACATTATTTCTTGTACTTGCATCTGAAACTGTAATTGGAGTTCCATCTGGAGCTGTATAACTTGTTACTATTAAATCGGTAACATTTGAATTTAATGTTTGGAAAGTGATTACGTAATCACATGAAACATCAGCATCAGAAAAATTAATGATTAGATCAAAATATCCTTCTGAACTTGGTGCAATTACATCATTCGCTATATGTTCGGTTCCTGGAAATACAGGAGTGATAACACCTGAAATATCTTTATTTTGTCTAATAGATTGACTATTAACTTTAATTTCCCATCTAGCTATATTAATTGAGCTTTCACCATTTGCAGTTGTTACATATTTAGATAATGTAGGTAAAAGAGCAATTATCAAAGCTAACATTATGAGAATAACTAGCATTATAAAATATCGTCTCTTGTTTTTTCTCATTTGAATACCTCGCTCTACTAATTTAAAATTATTGTAGCATAGGGACTTTTTTTATTCAAGATATTGACTATAAAAAAATCTAAATGTAAAATTTAAGTATCTATGGAAAGGATTTAATGGATATGCCAAGAAAGACTAAAGAAGAAAAGAAACAAGAAGAGGAGAAAGTTAAGAAATATAGGGAATTAACAGCAGATGATATCACTGAAAGAAAAGACATTAGAGATAGAGGAAAAACTATTTCTAGTAGAGAACATAGAATTAAGATGTATCGATTTGCTCTTATATTATGTATCTTATTTCTTATTATAATCTATTATTTATTAAGGCTATGGTATGCAAATAGTGGATTCGTAATTGGACTTGCTCGTGATGAAGAGAAAGAATATGGAATTGTTTTATTTGAAACTTTAGAAGATGCACAAGCTGGTAAAAATTATACTTTGCAACTTAATGCTGGAAGAATAGATTATATTGATAATATATCAGTAGACTGGATTCCAAAAACTATAGATCAAGAATCAAATGGTGGTAGCCATAACAAAGATGATAATTACCTAGCATATACTTTCTATTTAGCTAATAAAGGTACAACATCTATTAGTTATTTCTATACTATTTATATAGATGATGTAATAAAGAATGTTGATGATGCAATGAGAATTATGATTTACCAAAATGGAGAAAGAACTATTTATGGTAAACGTGCAAGAAATGGAAATGCAGAATATGGTACCGTACCTTTTTTAGATGAAAATAGAGTTTGCTTAGTTGGAAGACATCATTTTGATCCAGGAACAATAGATAAGTATACTATAGTAATCTATATAGAAGGTGATGATCCAGAGTGTCTAGATCCATTAATTGGTGGTGAAATGAAGATGCATATGGAGATACAATCTGAACGTAATGATAGAGACCAAAATGTATATACTAACGAGGTTTTAAGCCATATCGAATAAAGATAATAAACAAACTTTTTACAGAAAAATTACACTTGTTTTACAATGAGGGATATCAATTGACTTTAATATTTGGCAATATTAAAATGATTATAGTCAAGTTAAAAAATAAAAATGAGGTGGGATATGAGTAACAAAAAAACAAAAGCAAAACAAAATCAAAGAAGAACATCGGTATTAACAACTTTGCTTCTTCTATTATTAACATTAATTTTATTAATTACATCTACTTATGCATGGTTCACAGCTAACCAAATCGTTAGTATTAACCAAATTGATGTAAACGTTGCAGCTACTAATGGATTGGAAATTAGTACTGATGCAAATGATTGGAAAACATCTATAACAAAAGCTGACATTAATTCAGCTATTACAATGTCGGGTAACATGAATCAATTGCCACAAACTATAGTACCTTGCTCAACAGCAGGAGATCTTGGTTCAGCTGGTCATTTAAATATGTACAAAGGAATTGTAAATGCTAACTTAAACACTTCAGGATATTATATTACTTCTGAATTAGTTGAAGAAGATAATCTTGGAACAGAATCAACAAAACCATATATTGCATTTGACTTTTATTTAAAATATGAAGGACAAACTGGAGTT
>DGSM01000036.1:2055-4381 GCA_002393975.1 Clostridiales bacterium UBA4362 | reverse complement strand
AATACATATGCTAGGTTTATTTCACTAATATCAGCTTTTTCAGTTTTTCCACCTGCTGCATTAATAGCATCAATAATTCTAGCACCTTCATCTAAGGTAACTACCCCTGGATTATTAACTTCACCTACAACATTTATTACAATTTTTCCATCTTTTTTAGCATAAGAGTTAGAAGCAATTGTTTCCCATTTATTTTCACTTATTTCATTAACTTCATTAGTAATAATTAACTCATTATTATTATAAAAATAGTTATGTAGAAATAAAAATACTAATAGAATAATCACAATTATCACTATAATCATTATTTTTTGATTCTTACTTAGTTTCATAAAATACTCTTTCATTAGAACTCCTCTCATTTCTTGTTTTATTGATTTTCTTCTAACACATTTGATATAATATAAAAAAATTCTTTAGGAGATTAATTTGAACTCAAAAAATTTTAAAACATTAAAAGAAAAAAGAATTAAATATTATTTTGGAATTCTTATAATCATTCTAATATTACTTGGACATACCGTTTATGCTATTACTCCAACAGCAGATGCTGTTGTATCAGAAACATTAGTAGATCATAATTTAAAAACGTCAGGTAATACGACTTCAGATAATTCTGTTTCAACGAATTCACTTTCATACGCTGTTAATACAAGACTTCAAGAAAACCCATATAATAATTATGAAGATAAATTAAATCTAAACTCAAGCGGTGCAATATTAATTGACGAAGATGCAGACAAAATACTATATGAAAAAAATGCTTATCAAAAAATGTATCCCGCTTCTACAACTAAAACATTAACCGCAATCCTTACCGTTGAAAAATGTAATTTAGAATCAGAAGTAGCCGTAAGCTATTGGGCAGTACATTCAGTTGGAAACAATTATTCAAAAGCAAAACTAGTTGCCGGCGAGATTTTACAAGTAAAAGACTTACTTTATAGCATGATGATAGAAAGTGCTAATGATAGCGCATATGTTTTAGCACAATTTATAGCAAATAATTGTACTAATACATACCCTATTGATTCTTCTGATACATCTAAAACATATTTTGAAGAATCTGTTGCTACATTCGCAACTATGATGAACCAAAAAGCAAAGGATCTAGGATGCATAAATTCAAACTTCTTAAATCCAAATGGTATGCATTTAGATAACCATTATTCATGTGCATACGATTTAGCTTTAATAGGTCAATATGCTCACTCAATAGACCTAATAAAAGAAATGGTAAAAATGCCTTCTTATCCTATACCTAACACAGAAAAATATACTGGTACACAAAGAACATCTTTATCAACCAACCTATTGTTAAAGGAAGGAAAAGCGACATATTATCAATACGCAACAGGACTTAAAACTGGATACACTTCTAATGGCAAGAGTTGCTTAATAGCAACTGCAGAAAAAGAAGATCGCCATTTGCTTTGCGTAGTCTTATATGCTGAAGGAACAGAAAGAGAAGCAGATTGTAAGAAATTATTTGAATATGGTTTTAATACATATTCATATTCAAAGCTAGTATCTCAAAATGACATAGTACAAACCATTACAATGATAAATGCAACAACTGATACTAAACAATTAAATGTTATTGCAAAAGATGAAATAAAAGTACTAATTAATTTGGAAGAAGATAAAACTGTAGATATAAATCCCGAAATTAGAATTACTAAAAAAATGGCTCCAGTAACAGCAGGACAAAAAGTTGGAACTATGACATATACAGTAAATGGTGTAAAGTATGAAACCGATTTACTGGCAGAACATGATGTCGCAGTAAAAAATTATTATATCTATATAGGAATAATCTTTGGAGTATTCTTAGTAGCACTTATAATTGTAATTATTGTTGAAAAAAGAAAGTAGAAAATAACACTAATTAAAAACAAACAATTTGTATAAAACAACAAATAAAAAGCAAAATAAAAAAGATATAATATTTTTAATATTATATCTTTTTTGTTGTATATACAATAAAAATCGTTCACTATTATTCTATATATTTCGACATTTTAATCAATTAATATTAATAATCTTTTCCTAAAATAATTGTTATATCTACACTTTGATTTTCTTTACCTTTAATAACAGATCCTGGGCCTAGTAATGCTTGAAGTGATTTTGCATTCTCTTCGTAATCAGTATTTCTACATATTACAGATGTATTATCTACTATATTTGTTGAAGATGTAGAAACAACTTTATATCCCATATTTTGTAATTGTTCCTTAACCGTATTAAGTTTAGTACTTGTTCCAGTTCCATTTATTATTTCTACTTTTACTCTTGAGTTAGATTTTAAAGCATTCTTTGCATC
>DGSM01000036.1:0-1936 GCA_002393975.1 Clostridiales bacterium UBA4362 | reverse complement strand
TTTCATTTGTTCCATTTTCATCTACCACATTTTCATCAGTAGTATTTGTTTCTGTTGAATGATCTTCTACTGTTAGGAATGCACTTTGAACAACTTGTCTCGTTCTAGTCTCATCAGCAAAGAAGAAAGATACTTCATTTAGATATCCAGTTGATCCTGGTAATTGCTCTGATTTTAAGTTATCTGTATTAAAACCAGTTGCTGCTGCTATATAGTCTTTAGCAACTCCCCAATCTATGTTAGTTTCAACTTCCTCTTCTGCTATTTTCATAATGTCATCAATTTTAGTTAAATTGCTAACTTTCATAGTTTGCTTAACTGTAGCTTTTATAAATTCTCTTTGAGTTCTCATTCTGCCTAGGTCATTATCACCATATGATGTTGGATATGATGTTCCATTATTATTATGTCTAAATCTACAAACGCCCTCTGCTTGAGTACCATTTAATAATTGATAACCAGGCTCTAAGTGAATAGCTAAATGTTGCGATGTATCATCGTAATCCATCTTGATTGGCACATCAAAATAGACTCCTCCTATACAATCTACTAAATCTCTTAAAGCTTTGGTATCTACTACAATGTAGTATTTAATATTTAATCCAGTAAGGTCATTTACTTTTTCCATAGTTTTAGCAGGTCCACTAATTGGATAAATAGCATTTATTTTATCACTTGCAGAAGCTGATGCTCTACTCTTTCCACAGAATGTATCTCTTGGAATAGAAAGCAATGCAGCTTGTTGATTTTGTGGACTATATTTTGCAACCATAATTGTATCTGTCATATTTTGACTAACACCTATACATAGTGCATAAATATCTGGTAAAGTTTTGATTTTGCTCTTACTACTTCCAACTACTGTTGTAACAAGACCTGTAAGACCTCCACCATTTTTCATTATTAGCGTACCAAAAACAATTCCAGCTATCAAAATAAGAACTAAAAGCGTTAAGAATATTCTCTTTAAAATCTTATGCTTTTTCTTCTTTTTCTTTTTCTTCTTAATTTTACCTTCAACTTCAAAAGCATCTTGATCAGGCTTCATTCTTTTACCTTTTTTATACTCTTTGTTATTTTTTCCACTTTGTTGTAGGTAATCATTTAGCTCATCTAGCTCGTCTTCTGACAAAATCTTGCTTTCTCTAAGAATTTTTTCAGTTTTCTTATTAACTTTCTTTTTACTATTTTTATTACTTTTATTTTCTTTCATTTAATCTCCTATTTTTGTTTTGTTAAGCCTTCTATACCTTGTGTTAATAAATTATTTTCATATAGATAGTTTCCAATAGTTGACTGATGAATGTCATCTACAATTGAATTATATTTAAACATAACTTCACTTACTTTAATTAGACCTAAAGCAACATAAACTAAAAGAAATCCTCTAACTAGTCCAAACCAAAAGCCTAATCCTTTATCTACTTTATCGATATATTCTTGATTTTTAGCTATCTGTGTTAAAATACTTAATCCGAATAAGACAATCCTTACAACTAAATATATCAATAAAAATGATAGTACTTTCATTACATTAGTAGTAATTTTATCTGCTGTAGAATTTATAATTTCTTTCTTCTTATTATTAATGGTTTCTTCTGTTTCAGCTACAGTATTATCAATTGAGTTTTGTACAACCTCTGGAACTGAATTTACATCTACATTTATTTCTATATTTTGTTCACCCATTGGTATAAAACTAATTACTTTAGCTCTTACATCTTCATCAACATGTGTTAAATTAGTAATCAAATTTGCTACTGGACCGCATAAAAAGAAGGCAGCTACAACAGATAGGATTATCGAAGCAACAGCTAGAACAGTATTGGCGAATCCTCTTACTACACCAATGATAATCGATAATACAATTAATACTATTATAATAATATCAACAATCATTTGTTCCTCATTTATATTTTTAATATTTCAACTCTAT
>DGSM01000029.1 GCA_002393975.1 Clostridiales bacterium UBA4362 | reverse complement strand
AATTTTTTGACAGTTTTGAACACTTCTTGTGAAGTATAGGGTAGCATATATATGTTTACAATATTGTTGTTTATCTTGGAAATAAAGACAATCACATTCTGCATTTTTTATTTTAGAATCTTCTAATTCTACTTTTACATTATAGGAATTTCTTCCTTTAACGGTTGCAGTCCATTCATCTCCTTTTCTATGGGCACGAGTTATTTTTCTCCTACAAACGTAATCTTTTCCTCTTTCAATTATATCTGAATCAAATTGATCATCGTATATAGTGGTATCTAAAAGATCTAGTTTTTCTTTTAATTCTTCTATATTTACTTTTTTAGTAGGTCTAATATAAGAGTCTCCAAATAGAGAGTCTTGCCAATTCTTAAAGATTCTTTCTTTTTCTTTTTTCTTCTTTAAATTAGTAAACCATACAACAATTACTGAAAGAATAGCTACTATTCCTGCAATAGCCCATTTAAAAAGAAAAAATACACCTGTTATAAACAATGCCATTAGCAATAAAGCTGTTCCTAAGGATTCTAAATCATTATTCTTTTTAGCCATAATTAGTTTACCTCTTTATATAAACTACTGTTATTATAGCAATAAGGGAGGTGGTTGTAAATGATTAAAAAGACGTCTAAGTTGGTTCTAGAGGGTATCTTATTATTCTTCTTTTTTTCATCATATTTCTGAGCCTAGTACTGTTTAGTAGGGGCAAATAGAATTAAGCTAATTAATAAGACAAATAATAATACGGATTGATTTTAGGGCTATATGATAAAAAAAGAACTCTTTTTGAGTTCTTTTCTATCCTTTAAATAGTTTGTTTATTATTCGATTTATAGTTTTTCTATTTTCATACAAGTCTGTTATTTTTTTTATATCATTAGGATCTTTTAATGTAAGTTTAGCTTTTTGAATTATTTGCTTCATTTTGGATTCCCATGCTTTTTGAATGGTATAATCATTAGATGTTAAATCGTAATTTGATCTAGATAATATCATGAATTCTATTAAATCTTCTTTAGTATTGGGTATAGGATAGTTATTAATAAATCTTGCTATTTCTTCAGCTCTATCTTGTTCAGCTTGTTTTTCAAATTCTTCTTTTTCTTGACTATAATCTTGACCAATTAAGCGCTTCATAATAGAGTCTTTCCCTTGATATTGTGGTAAAGGTTTAGATTGAAGTTCTTCAAGTTTTTGGGTGAATCTATCTAAAGAACTTGATACTTCCATATTACGAAGTTCAGTATTGCAATATGGGCAATGACTTTCAAAAGCTTTTATGCTTGCACCACAGTTAGGACATTTTGTAGACTCATTAGTTTTTTTCTTTTTCTTAGGAGCTTCTTTAACAGGCTCTGAATCAAAGATATCATTATTTTCGTATTCGCCTGATTTTAATGGTTTACCACATTTCATACAAAAATTACTGCCTTTATATACTTGTGCACCACAATTAGGACAAAAACCATTTGGAAACAAACTATTAGTATCTGAAATCATTTATTCCTCCTGAAAATAGATATTTACTAGCTTTCGTATATATTATTTAAACAAATTATAGCACAATGTTAATTGAAAATAAACTGAAAAATAATTCAATTTTTTATTGAATTGAAAAAGGTAAAAGTATATTATTATCTTAATGAAATAATGTAATAAAAGGAGGTTGTCGTGGATAAAGAGAAAGAAGAAAAAGAAAATAATGAAATAGAAGAAGCCAAAAAAGAGAAAAAGCAAGAAGAAAACAAAGATAAACCAAAAGAGGACCACAAGGAAAACAAGCAAGAAAAGACTCAAGAAAAACCTAAGGAAGAAATAAAAGAAACACAACCTAAAGAACAAATAGAGAATAATAACGAGAATCTTGAAAAAAATGAGAACAAAACAATGAATAACAATTCTAATACAGTAAAAGTGGGGAAAACAGATACAAAAACTATTGTAATTATATGTTTAAGTGTGTTTATAGTTATTTGCCTTATTGTAATAAGTGTTCAAGGAACCACTATTAGGGCTTACAGAAAGGAATTAGTTAATTCTAAACGTAATATAGTAACTGATGTGGTTCAAATTGAAAAATATAAAGTGAAAGTTCATATAAATTTTATCCCAAATTTGTTGTTGAATAAATATGATGTTACTTTATCAGTAGAAGGTCAAGAAAAAACTTTAAAACATGGAGTAGATAAGGACTTTGAATTTGATTTAGAAGAGGGAGAACATACATTAACTTTTACTGATGTTGAAGATAGTTCTATATACACAGATGTAAAAATAGAAGTAAAAGAAAATATGGAAGTAGGATATAAAATTAGTTGCTATGATAATAGTATATCAGTAGAAAATTTATATATAGATAGAGATGTAGAACTTGCTGAAAATGAAATAAAAATGAAGAATGACAAATATGAGTATACCACGAAAAATTATAAAGATGTAAAAGAAAAACTACAAGAACTTGGTTTTACTAACATAGTTGAGAAGCCAGTATACGATATTGTTTTGGGATGGACCGAAGAGGAGTCTGTCGATAATGTTACAATAGATGGATCTGATGACTATAAGCGAGGAGATGTTTTCAAAAAGGATGCAGAGGTTGTTATTACTTATCATTTAAAAGAAGAGGATGATCCATCTAAAAACACAACTAGTGAAGAATCAAATAATACTAGTCAAAATCAAACAAATAATACAACCAAACAAAATGAAACAAATACTAAAAGAAAATATAACTATTATACAACTAATGATAAAGATACAGCACCAAAAGGTGATAAGGGAAAGTTTGCTTATATAAAAAAAGGTGGTTCATATGATAATTATTGTGTAATAGATTATGATGAAGGTTATGTGTATACTTTTGCTGAAGGAAACGGTGATTATTATTGTGATAAAATTAAAATAGAATCAGGGAATCTAAATGATGGTTTAAAATTATCTTATAAAGATAAGAACAATGCTTTTATAAAATCTATTCATTTTAAATATAAAGAAGTTCCACATCAACTTGTTATTGTCGATAATGACTATCATGACTATGAATACTCTACTGCAAGTCTAGAAGATGCGTTAAGCCTAATGGCAAAAAAAGAAAAAAAGATACAATAAGAATTAAAAAGAGTTTTTAATTGTAGTTAAACATATTTAAATAATAGGGAGGATATAATGAAAAAGAAAAAAGACCTTATTTATAAGGATTTGCAATCATTGCAACCAATTGTTAATGTGGTAAATGAAGCTGCAAATGGTCTTAGTGATAAGAAAAGAATAATTCAAGAAAGTGCAATATCTGAAGTCTTAGCAGGAGCTTTAGGAGCAGGAATGGGAAGTGTTATTTCTTTTGGTGCTTTATATGGATTAGGTACAGTTGGATTGTCTGCAGCTGGAATTACATCTGGATTAGCTGCAGCAGGTTTGGGCCTAGGTATGGTTGCGGGAATATTTGTTTTAGCCGCACCAATAGCAGGGTTAGCTGCAACAGGTGTTGGTGTTTCAAACTATCTAAAAAACAAACAGCTAAAACAAGAAAAAGAAAGATTGTATCAAGAAGTATTAAGAAAACATCAAGCTATAATCCAATCTTTAAAAGAAGAAACTGATGCGACACAAGAGCGAATAGATTATCTTCAAAGCTTAAATATTTTGCTTTCAAAAGCTATAGAAGATTTAAAGAAGGATTTAGAGGTTAATGATGAAAAACCAGCAAAACTTTAATGAACAAGATATTAATAAAGTTTTAAAACATCAAGAAAAAGAACTTAATAATATAAAGAAAATAAATAATAAAAAATTAGAAGAGACAATTTCTGCTTCTGAAAAATTGTTATTAGATTTAGGATATGAACCAAAGAAACTAGAGTTAACTTCTAGTAAACAGAAAAAAACTATTGTAGTTCCTACATGGGAAGAGATGTGTACTGAGGCTTCTAAAGAAGTAGAAGAAGATGTAAGTATTCAAGATTTCTTTACAAATGATGAATTATTAGACAATAAAATGGCAATAAAAAAAATAAATCAGGAATTTAAGTCGTTATATAAGTTTGATGAAACAGATGTTGCTATTAGTGTTTTTGCAGGTTTGATTGCTTCTGTAGTAGATATTTTATTAGTTGGTATACCACATAAAACTCCAACAGGTATCAAAGGAGGACCTCTGTCTAATTATGTGCGTGATTGGTTTGATAAAAAATATCCTGAAGCCGAAATGGAAAAGTTAGCAAATTCAACAATAAGTAAGGTACCTTATGATGCTCAAGATAATAGAAATACCCAAATAAATGTAGAAGGTTTATCAGCCTATTACCATAGGCTTTTAACTGTCGGACACGATCCTTTTTTAGGATTATTATTTGGGGTTATAGATATTCTTAATGGAACAATGACTTCTATAGATAAAACAGGAAAGATAGTAATACAAAGAATAGCTAATTATAGTGATAGGAAAGAAACTGATATTTTTAGTGCAATAACAAAACAAATCATACATCTAAAATCAGATGTAACTACTTCTATGGGATTACCTGCACCTTTTATGAGTTTATTTAATTTATTACAATTTGGAAGTATAGGTGAAGAAAATCAGACTATAGCAGAAATAGTTCAAGGGATGTATTTTGAGGGTTATGATTTTATTCAATTTTGTGCATCATCCATACCAACATTATTAATTGAAGTAATTGTCAGAATGTCCTATGCAATAAAGAGTGTAAAAGAGGGAAAAAGCATTAAAGAGTCTATTCCTTTTTCAAATGATAGAAGTAAATGTCCTAAATTAGAAACTATGTTATATATTAGTCATGCAATTGCTTGTTCGGTAAATGCTGGAAAAATATATTTTAATAAAAATCCATTAGCAATTAATTATCCAGAATGGCTAACTTTTGCTAAATATTCATATAAACAATTAAAGTGGGCAATTATCCAAAAACCACATCTCGGAGAATTGTATGTAAAAGGCAAGCTAAATGATAATATGCAAGAAATATACAATGAAATAGATAAGACATACAACAGTTATTTAGAAAAATACGACATAGCTTTAGGATAGAAAGAATCAAACATAGTATGAGTTTTTTTATTTGTGATTTGAAGGAAGTTAAAAACACAAGTACTCAAAATAAAAATGTTAGTTTTGTACACCAATGTTTTTATTGAAGTAAGTCAATAATGTGGTTTAATTAATATAAATAAAAAAGAGGTGATTTCATGACAATAGAAGAAGCAAGAGATATTGCTGAAGATTATAGAGAAAAGAATAATCCTACTGAAGAAGAGACATTTCTTTTTACTGAAGCAATGAATTATCTAATCGAAGAAGAAAAAAATCCAGAAGATATGACTTATCTAGGCGGAGTTTATTATGGAATGAAACAATACGATTTGGCTCTAAAGTATTATGAAATGGCCGCTACCATGGACTATGAACCAGTTTATGAATGTTTGGGATATATTTGGTATTATGGAAGAACTGGAGAAATAGATTATAAAAAAGCATTTGAATATTTTTCAAAAATAGCTGATAAAGGGAATATAGTTGCTAAATACAAGATAGCTGACATGTATAAAAATGGTTATTACGTTGAAAAGAATCAGAAAAAATATGAAGAAATAATTGAAGAATTATATGATTTAATGAAAGATTATGATCCTTATGATGACATGAATGTTTATTTTCCTTTTCCAGAGGTATGGACAAGATATGCTAGAATATTAAAAGATAGAGGCAAATTAAAAGAAGCAACAGAACTTTATCTTCAAGCAAAGAGTATTCTTGCTGAAAGAATATGTCTAAATGCGTTTTTTGGAAACTTAAACATTATGATGGGGCTAATAGATGACTTGTACGATATTATAGAGTTTGATAACGAGAATTTTGATTTATATGACATATATTATTTATTAAAGACTCCACATAAAATTAGATTTAGATACGAAAATAAAGAATATTCCATAGAATCTGTTATGGAAGGTAAAGAATGTGCCATTAATTTTAATGGAAAATGGTTCCGTGATAGAAGAGAATTCTTTGGAAAAGCAACTATTAGAGAAGAAAGAATTACAGATATTTATGACGAATTATTTGGATTTGAGGTGATTGAATAATGGATGAACTGATTCATATAAAAAACTCTTCTTATTCAGAATATGAAAGTCTTCTTTTAAGAAGAGATATGTTAAAAAAAGAAGCGTTTGCATATGATAGAAATTATATAAAAGAATTTGGAGATAAAATACTTAAAGTATTTGAAATGAAGCTTTCGTGTATCCGCAAAAAGAAAGAAATAAGTTTTTGCCAAACTATACTAAATCATGGGGGAACATTTGATCAGGAAGAGTTAAAAAGGTTTATAGAAGCGGAAATGGAAGATTATAATAAGCAGCTAAAACAGATGATTGAAGAAAATGTTGCTGCAAAAAAAGGAGAATTTGTTTCAGAAATTGATTTGTTAGAGATTAAGAAAACATATCGTAAACTTGCAAAACAGATTCACCCTGATATCAATCCTAAAACTACAGAATTTCCTGAACTATTGGAATTATGGAACAGAATAGTTATTGCTTATGATTGTAACAACTTAAAAGATATCAAAGAACTAGAAGTATTAGTAGCAGAAGCAATAGAATCTTTAGGAATTGGAAAAATTGAAATAGAGATTCCAGATATATATGAAAAAATTGCCGAAGTAGAAGCTGAAATAGTTAAAATAAGGAACACTGATCCATACTTATATAAATATATATTAGAAGACCGTAACGCAAAAAACGAAAAGAATAGAGAACTTGATGAAGAATATTCTTCATATAAAGACTATGAGGAACAACTTGACGAATTGCTAAATGGAATCAAAGGTGAAATAGGAGGAATGTAGATGGCTAATGAATTAACTAAAAAAGAACAAGACCTTGTATCGACAATCAAAGACAACAACATCAATGATGTAATTAAACCACTTATGAAAGAAGTTCATTTATTTGATTCTTTTGTGGCCGGAACAACATATCTAGATGATACAACAGTTTTAGAAGCTATCAAGGTAGGCGATTGGCTTTTTCTTCAAAGAGAAGAAAACAAGTTTGATAGCAATGCTATTATGATCTTTACTGAAGACAAGAGAAAAATTGGCTATGTACCAGAAAAAGACAACTTGATCTTTGCTAGACTTATGGACGCTGGAAAAATACTTAAAGCTAGAATAAATGATATCACAATGAAGGGTTCATTTAAGCAAATAAGTGTAGGAATTTACTTAGTTGACTTTTAGTTTTTTGATTGCAATTAGTTTGAAATTATTTCCAAATCAATTGCGATTTTTTGTTACATTTATTGAGCTGGATTGACTTTTGTGATATAAAACATAGTAGAAATATATAATTAATATGGGGGTTTTTATGCAAAAATTTAACGAAGATACAAGAGTTAAGATACCTGCTACAATTCAGTTTTTAAAGATTGGATACGAATATCAATCATTAAAAGATGATAGTTTGGATTTGGATTTTAATACAAAAATATTCGTTAATAGATTTAAACCGGCTATAGAAAGAATTAATAATAGACAGTTGTCATATGATGAGATAAAACAACTGTTAGATGAAATCAATAATCTTATTAGAAATAATGATTTAGGGAAAGAGTTTTACAACAGGTTAATAAATCCACAAGATAAGCTAAAATTAATTGATTTTGATTCTGTTGAAAACAATGATTTTGCAGTAGTTGATGAGCTGCCTTTTAGTATTACTCCTGATTCAGATGTAGGATCTTTTAGACCGGATATAAATATTTTAATAAATGGAATGCCATTAGCCTTTCTAGAAGTAAAGAAACCTAATAATGAAGGTGGAATTCAAAAAGAGTTTAATAGAATGATAAATGAGAGGTTAAAAAATGGCGAATTTAAGAAATACTTTAATTTAATACAAGTAGTTTCTTTCTCAAATAATATGGAGTATGAAGATTCAGATGAAGCAGAAGATGTTAGAGCGGGATCTTTTTATACTACACCGAATGGAAACAATACAAGTTTCTCATTTTTTAGAGAAGACGATGAATTATATCATGTAAATTATAAATATAATGAAATAGACAATGATTATATAAAAAAAGTAACTAGGGACTTAGGCTATGACAAGAGAGTATGTGATACAGACGAGTTTAAAGAGAATTTAAAAGTTACTACACCGTGTAATTCATTTATTACATCTGTATTCGATAAAGAAAGATTTTTATATTATTTACATTATGGAATATTATATGTTAATGAAAAAGTTCCTCAAAAACATATTATGAGATATCCACAATTTTTTGCAACAAGAAAAATAATAGAAAGACTAGAACAAGGTGGAAAGGGAGGGATTATTTGGCATACTCAAGGAAGTGGAAAAACCGCGTTAGCTGCATATAGCAATAGAGTTATTAGAGACTATTATTCAAAAAAGAATACTGTTGCTAGATTTTTCTTTGTAGTAGATAGACTAGATTTATTGACTCAAGCGAGTACAGAGTTTGAGAATAGGGGTTTTAGTGTAATAAACTGTAATAATAAATCGGAATTTTCAGATGAATTAAACAAATCTCTTTCAACAAGAAATTTAAATGATGCTATAGGAGAATTTTGTGTAGTAAATATTCAAAAATTCATTAGTGAGATGCCAAATGCTAAAAACGATTATAATGCTAATATACAAAGGATATTCTTTGTTGATGAAGCACATAGAAGTTATTCTACAAATGGCGAATTCTTTAAAAACTTAATGTTGTGTGATAATGATGGAGTATATATAGCTCTTACTGGCACCCCATTACTTACCAAAAAAGAACGCTCAAATCTAAAGTTTGGTGATTATATTCATAAATACTTTTATGACAAGTCAATTGCTGATGGTTATACTTTAAGAATAAAAAAAGAAGACATTGATACTGTAGCTAAAAAAGAAATAAAACTAAATTTGGATATAGAAGATAATAATATTGAAAATAAGGATGTATATGAATCAGATGCTTATGTTTCTGCATTAGGAAAATTTATTGAAAGAGATTTTAAAAATTTTAGATTTCAAAATACGGATGACACTATTGGAGGAATGATTGTTTGCCGTACAAATACACAAGCTAGAAAAGTACACAACTGGTTTGAGGAAAATTCTAAAATAACAACAGGATTAGTAATTACTGACACTAATGACCCTACACAGAATAGAATTAACAAGGAAAACCAATTAAACTTTAGAAATGATGCTTTTCCTGATATTTTAGTAGTTAACTTAATGCTAACAACAGGATACGATGTAAAAAGATTGAAAAAGATGTATTTATTAAGAGGACCCCATGCACAAAGTCTTTTACAAACAATCTCGAGAGTAAATAGACCATATAAATCACCAAATGGAAGGGTATACAGATATGGATATATTGTGGATTTTGTAGATATTGAAGAAGAGTATAATAATACAATAGAAGCATACATTAGAGAACTCGAAGCAGATATGAATGAAAATGGTGAAAATGAAGGTTCATTAGATGGATTAGTTGTTGGAATTGAAGATATTAATAAAAAATATAAGAAGTATTTAGAGGATTTAAAAGAAATAATAGAAATAGATAACTTAGAAAAGTTTTCTAAACAACTAGCGTACTTAAATAGAGATGCTTTATTAAAAATTAGGAGACTGTTAAATGGGTTAAGAGATTGTGAAACAGAATTTATTATATCTAGAGTTAAGGATCAATATATAACAGCTGAAGAGTCTGATAAATATAAGAAACTAAAAAAAGCAGTTCAAGAAAGAATTGATTTTATGAACTTAACATCTGACACAGTAGGAATGATGGATGTTATTTCAAATGAAGAAGTTGTTGAAATACTCTACGATTTTATAAAAACTAAAATTACAATTTTAGATTTGTCAAAACTTGATATTGATAATGATCCAAGAGTAAGGTTATTTGTTGATACAGCTACTGAAGTACAGAACGTTATCAAAAACAACAAAAATAAAGATGATATACAAGTTAGAAAACTTAATGAGTTATTAGAAGAAGTATTTAACAGATTGAACATTTCTGATTTGGATAACATGGATGAATTGACAGAACAATTAAAAGAAGCTCTTGAAAAAGCAAAAGAGATAAACGAGAAGAATGATGAACTTTCAAATACTTATGGAGGAAATTTTGCTTTTGTAAAAACTTATCAAGATTTAATAGAAAATGAAGATATTGATCAGTCTATAATTCAAAATGTATTGAAAATTATATATGATGAAATAGCGGTTTTTTATAATAGAGATGTTTTCTTAGTACAAGGTAAAAAGAACTTTGTAGATTCAATAAAACAAAAGATTACCATTAAATTATTCCAAGAGGGATTGTATGAAAAGATAAGTAGTGTTTATGATAGAATGCTAAATGATTTATATAAGAATATTCAATTATACAAATAAGGGGAGAAGAAAAATGGATCAAACAATAACACAACTCGAAAATAAGATTAAGGAAATGATAGATGAACTTAAAGGTCTATGTGCGACTAATGGAATGTCAAATCAAGCAAGTGAAGAAGTTGTTATAACATCAGTTTTTCTATACAAATTTCTTAATGATAAATTTATGGCAAATCTGAACGATTTTTCTGAAAAAACAGGAATGCTGTTAGAAACAATTATAAAAGATGAGCACCAAGAATTAAGCGTCTTTTATGATACTTATCCTCAAGATGTTGCTTTTAAATATGAAGATACAATAGAATTTTTAATAAATAAGAGTACAGACAATAAGTTTTATTCTTTATTTGATGATGCATTAGAAAGAATTTCAAACTATCCCGAAAATGATGAGTTTAGTATTGATACTGCGGATGGAGGTAGAAAACCTCTTTTTACAAGGATTACAGAAAATGTTGAAGCATCCAAAAGAAATAATTTTGCTAAAAATATTTTTGGAATTATAAGCCAAGATAAATTTTCTTTTGGTGAAGCTTTTAAAAATAATTTTGATTTTTATAGTGCAATATTTGAATACTTAATAAAAGATTATAATGTTGCCAGTGGTGTATATGCTGAGTATTTTACACCACAAGTTATATCAAGTACTATTGCTAAAATATTGGTGAATATGTCGCCAGTTGAAGACAAAATATATGAGGTATATGACCCTTCTGCAGGATCTGGATCTCTTGTATTACACTTAGCAAATGAATTAGGAAAAGGAAAATTTGGTGACAAAGCTCAAGTGTATACTCAAGATATTTCTAATAAGTCATCTAGATTCTTAAGAATTAATATGATTCTTAATGGATTAACAAATAGTTTAGACAATATAATTGAAGGAGACACTCTTTTAACGCCTTCACATTATAAAGTAATCATGCAACCTGATAGTGGTTTAAAACAATTTGATTATATTACTTCTAATCCACCATTTAAGATGGATTTTTCATCAACAAGAAATAGCATTGAAAAAAGATGGGAAGATACTGATAGATTTTTTGCTGGAATACCTAATATACCAAATAAAGATAAATCTAAAATGGCAATATATTTATGTTTTATTCAACATATTTTATATAGTTTAAAAGAAGATGGTAAAGCTGCAATAGTTGTCCCTACAGGATTTTTAACAGCACAAAGTGGAATAGAAAAAACTATTAGAATGAAGTTAATAGATAATCATTGGTTAAAAGGTGTAATTTCTATGCCAAGCAATATTTTTGCTAATACAGGAACTAATGTGTCAGTTTTATTTATAGATAAAGCAAATAAATCTGATAAAGTAATTCTAGTAGATGCCTCAAATTTAGGAAGTAAAGTTAAAGAAGGAAAGAATCAAAAGACAGTATTATCTAGTGAGGAGGTTAAAAAGATTGAAAATACTTTTATAAATCAAGAAGAAGTTGATGATTTTAGTGTTTTAGTTTCTTTTGAAGATATAAAAGAGAAAAACTATTCTTTTAGTGCAGGACAATATTTTGAAATAAAAATTGAATATGTTGAAATGACTCAAGAAGAATTTGATAACAAGATAAATCATTATAAAGAAGAACTTAATGAGCTATTCGAAAAAAATAAAGTTTTAGAAAAAGAAATAAAAAGTAATTTGGAGAAGTTGAAATATGAGTAAAATTCGCTTTGGAGACATTTTATATATAAAAGGTAGAATTGGATGGCAAGCTTTAAAAAAAGAAGAATACTTGAAAAAAGGTGACTATTATTTGGTGACAGGAATAGATATTACTGAGGATCATCGAATAAATTTTAATCAATGTTATTATGTGTCTAAAGAAAGATATGATATGGATATTAATATTCAACTTAAAGAAGGAGATATTATAGTAACTAAGGATGGTACAATTGGAAAAATAGGAATTATAGAAAAATTAGATAAACCAGCTACATTAAATAGTCATCTGTTTTTAATTAGAAATGAAAAGCCTGAAATGCTAGATACTAATTTTTTGTTTTATGTTTTGAAATCTGACTTTTTTCAAAAATATGCATCTAACAACACAACCGGTTCCAACATTCCAGCATTTACTCAAAAATTTATATCTGAATTCGAAATAGAATTACCAAGTTTAGAAACACAAAGAAAAATAGCTAAAGTATTAAAAGATATAGATGAAAAAATAATAAATAATAATCATATAAATGATAATTTAGAA
>DGSM01000088.1 GCA_002393975.1 Clostridiales bacterium UBA4362 | reverse complement strand
AACTGAAACAAGAATTAAAAAAGATAATAGAAAATAAAAATTTATTAATTGATAATATGAATCTTATATTTAATGGATTTTTAAATAAAAATTTAAAATAGTTATATGGAGATTAAAATGATTCATCTTACATTACCTTTAGTATATTATAATCAATAGTTGAATAATAAATTAAGACAATTATCTCATCCATTAAATCAAACTGAAAATTATTTTAAAATAAAAAATATTGTAATAGATTCTTTTTATGGATCAATTCCTTTTTTTATTTATAATGGTGGGGTTAATTCTAATATAGTAAAAGAAAAATTTTTATTAGATAAAGATTTATTTGCATTTTTTAATGAATCAACTGCGCCGATCCGTTTAGATTGTTCAAATAATAATTTAAACATTAATGACTTAAATTATTATTTTAATTTAATTTTACAATATGGAAATACTGGAAGTAATTTTATTGAAATAAGTGATTTAGAATTATTATCTTATATAAAAGACAATGGATTTCATTATGAATATATTTTCTCTAAAAATGCTTATTTGAAACATCCATATGATATAGATATTATAAATTCAATACTTAATTAGAATTTATTTCATTTAATTGAATTACCATAGTTATTTAACAATGATTTAGAATTTTTAAATAATTTAATTGATAAAAATCATATTGAAATTACTATTGGAAATAAATGTCAAAATAATTGTAAAAATTTTTATTCTTGTATTGCTCAAGAACAATAGTATTAGATTAATTATTCAAATAAAAGTAATTATTATAATTGTGATTTAATTAATAATTATAATGATCCAGATGAATTAACAAAAGAATTAAATTATTTTATTGAATTAGGTTTTACTCATTTTAAAATTGATACTCCACCATTAAATTAGATTTTATAGTTTTAGCAATATTTAATAAAAAATTTAATTAATGATAAATATTAGCTGACAATATGAGGAGTTATTATGATGACAAAAGTAGGTTTTGCAATTCCATGTGTATATGAAAATTTTTTAATTAATAAAATATTGATTTTATTACTTGAAGAACATCCTGAATATTTTTATGAAAATATTCAAATAGATGCTATATTTGGAAATTTTCCATATTGTATTTGGGATGGCGGTAGAAAATTTAATAAATATACACATGCCACATTAGAAGAAATTGAAGAAATAAGAAATTTTTATAATGGTCATAATATTCCCTTACGTTTTATTTATACAAATACAGAAATTACAAAAGATAATTTAAATGATCGTTTTTGTAATTTAGTTACAGAACTCTGTGAAAATGAATTAAATGAAATAGTGATTAATTCTAGTATTTTAGAAGAATATATTAGAACTAATTATCCAAAATATAAAATTATTTCTTCTACAACAAAATGTTTAAATAATATTGAAAAAACTATTAATGAATTAAATAAAAATTATTATAGAGTTTGTTTAGATTATAATTTAAATTATAATTTAAATTTTTTAAAAAGTTTATCTAATAATTAGAAAGAAAAAGTAGAACTATTAGTAAATGCTACTTGTGGAATTAATTGCCTTAATAGAAATAAACATTATAAATTAAATAGTATTTCTGCCTTAAATTATGGAAAAGATTATGCATTAGATTTTTGTAATTTAAAAGGAAGGCATTTATATCCATGTGAGCCTCGCTTAACAGGAGCAATTCCAATTGATGATATTTTAACTACTTATAAAGATTTAGGTATTATGCATTTTAAATTAGAAGGAAGATCAAATACTCCTTTATTACATATCCTAAATATTATAAGATTTTTAATAAAACCTGAATATCAATTATTTGTTATATCAATAATCTATAGTAAATTTGAAAAGGAAAGTGACTTATGATTCGTATTATTGATAATCGTGGAACTGGAAAAACTAGTTAGTTAATGTTAATTGCTAAAGAAAATAATTCTATTTTTGTTTGTAGTAATCCATCCGCGATGAAAGCAAAAGCGCAAGCATATGGAATTGAAGGAATTGAATTTTCATCATATAGTGATTTTATTCATAATTATGATCCAGAAGTTCAATCATATGTAGTAGATGAATTAGAAGGTTTCATTAATTCTATTTTTTCTACTGGCCCACAATTAATTGGATATACATTAAGTAAAGAATAATTGACTTTTTTAAATTTTTATTATATAATATATATAGAAGATTTAAGAAAGTGAGATAAAAATGAAACAAGAATTTTTAAATTTTATTGAAACACTTATTAAAGAAAATCCTGATAGAGCAAATGAATTAATGACAGAAAATGTAAAAGCTTATCTTGACATTCTTAAAGAAGTAAAAGATGAAAAACCAATTTTAACTGATAATGGAAAGCTTCTTTTGAAGTATCTTCAAGACAATAGCGATGTGAAATGTTGGAAAGCAAAAGATCTGGCAGAACAGATTGGTATTTCTTCTCGTGGAGCATCTGGAGCTATGAGAAAATTAGTAAATGATGGCTTTTGTGAAAAGCTTGGTACAAATCCAGTCGTATATAGTTTGACAGAAAAAGGAAAGAATTTTACAATTATTGAAGGAGAAAATGAATAATTATGTTAAAGGTTAAAAATACTACACATCTTGAAGGCGTTTTGTATCAGCATAATCTCTCTCTTAAAGTGAGTGGAGAAAAGTCAAAAAACCCTGGTACTTAGTTTATTAATGGTACTATTGATTTGGCAACTAATGATGAACTTACAAATATTGTAACGATTCATTTTTCATATGTAACTCCTACTTATACAAAAAGTGGTAGTCCTAATGCAACATTTAATGCACTTCAGAATATTATTAATGGAGTGACTTGTAATGTTATTGATCATGGAGCAGATAAGGCAGCCAAGATTAGAATTGATTCTCAACTTGGTTTGAATGAATTTTATTCCAATAGAACTGGAACAGATGAACTTGTAAGTCAGATGCGCAATGAGGGCGGATTTGTTCATGTTGTTCAGAATATTGCGGCTTCTGAAGGTTTAAGAGATACTTTTGAACTTGATATGGTAATGACAAAATGCCGTCGTGTTGACCCTGATGAAGAGCGTAATCGTCCTGAAAAGATGTTTGTTGAAGGATATGCATTTGATTTTAGAAATGCTCTTCTTCCTGTAACATTTGTTATTTATGATGCAAATGGTATGAATCATTTTGAAGCTCTTGAACCAAGTGAAAAGTCTCCAGTATTTTTAAGAGTAAATGGTCATCAGGTTAGTAAGACTGTTACTACAGTTCAAAAAACTGAAAGCACTGGTTGGGGAGAAAGCTTTGCTCAAGAAGTTACTTCTACTCAAAGAGAGTGGGTTATTACTGGTGTAAATGCTCCATATGAGTGGGATACTGAAGAAACTATTACTGCAAAGGAATATTCTGAAGCACTTCAGAACCGTGAAGTTGTTAAGGCTGAAATTAAACAGCGTCAGGATGAGTATAATGCAACTCGTGCGCAGACTCAAACTCCTGCTGCGGCAACCCCAAGTGCTAGTGGATTTAACTTCTAATAGGAGGTAAATTTATATGGCTATTAATCTTTTAGGTATTCAGCCTCATAAAGTTAGTCGAGATCTTTCTGGTTATATTACTTTTATCTATGGCCCGCCAAAGACTGGTAAAACAACTTTGGCGACATAGATGCCAAGTCCTTTGCTTCTCGCTTTTGAAAAAGGATATAATGCTATCCCAGGAATTATTGCGCAAGATGTAACTACTTGGGGTGAAATGAAACAGATTTTTCGTGAATTGAAAAAGCCAGAAGTTCAAGCTGTTTATAAATCAATTATTGTTGATACAGTTGATATTGCCGCAGATCTTTGCCAGAAATATATCTGTAGTCAGTTAGGTATTGATGATATGGGTGAAGGCGGCTGGGTAAAAAATAGCTGGTCTAAATATAAGAAAGAGTTTGAAGATGTTTTCCGTGGTTTAACAATGATGGGATATGCTGTTGTATTTATTTCTCATTCAACCACTAATAATATTAAGGATGCTTCTGGTCGTGATATTGGAACAGAAACTAAACCTTCAACACAGTCTTCCGCTTTAAAGATCATTGAGAATATGGCTGACCTTTATGGTTATGCTCATGGCGTCGCGCAAGAAGATGGAACAACTAAAATGAAACTTACTCTTCGTTCTCCTGGTGGTTCTGGTATTTCTTGTGGTTGTAGATTTAAATATATTAGTCCTGAAATTGATTTCAATTATGATAGTCTTGCTAAAGCATTGACAGAAGCAATTGATAAAGAAGCAGGAGAGCATGATAATAAATATGTTACTGATGAAAGAGAAACTGCTTCTATTGTTAAAGAATATGACTTTGACGAATATATGAAGAAGTTTGAAGAAGATGTCGGAATTTTGATGGGAAAAGATCAAGATTATTATGCTCCAAGAATTACTCAAATTGTTGAAAAGTATCTTGGAAAAGGAAAGAAAATGTCTGGAGTAACTCGTGATCAAGCAGAACTTGTTTATTTAGTAGTTACTGAAATTGAAGACGATTTAATTAATATTAAGTAATAAAAAAGTCAATCCTAAGATGGGATTGACTTTTTTTATTTTTTATGATATAATATTTATAGAAAAAATATAAGTGAGTTGATGTAATGGCAACAGTTAATTGTCGTTATTGTAAAAAACAATTTGATAGAGAAAAAGTTGCTTTTGTTCAAATCCCATGGGGTAAAGTTTTTCGATATGGACATGCTGAATGTTATACTAAAGCAGTTAATGAAGGAAAAGAAAAATAGATTTATAAGATATGGGACCCAGCAAAAGCATCTACTTGTTTTTGGTGTCATAAAGCAATTGAAATAGATAATAAAGATGTTATTCCAATGCCTGAACTTCCAAATAGATATGTTCATAAGAATTGTGCGGCAAAGCATCCTGAAAATGATTTAGAAAAATTAATGATTTATATTATTCAATTATATAAATTAAAAGATAATTATATTCCTCCTGCTTATATGAAATAGGTTACTCAATATGAGAAAGATTATGAATTTACTTATAGTGGAATGTTAAAGGCTTTAAAATATTGGTATGAAGTAAAGAAAAATCCACTAGATACTAATAGAGGAATTGGAATTATTCCTTATATTTATAATCAAGCAAAAGAATATTATTATGCTTTATATTTAGCTAATTTATAGAATGAACAAATTTAGGATTATAAAGAATACATTCCAAAAGATATAGAAATAAAGATTAAATCACCAGAGAAGAAAGTAACCAAGAGAAGATTATTTACTTTTCTTGAAGAGGATAATATTGATGGCAAATAAATATGTTGATACTCCCAGTATAGTTTAGGTTATTGGTAGCGTTTTTAAAACTCCTCAATTACTTGACTATACTGATAAATATACTATTACAGAAAATGATTTTCCTGATATATTTCATCAAATTATTTTTGGAACAATTTATAAATTACATGAACTTGGCGCTGAACAAATTAGTTTAAATAGTATATTAGATTATTTAAGTTCTCGTCCAAAAAGTGAAGCAATATTTATAAAACAAAAAGGTGAAGAGTGGTTATTAAAAGCTGCCGAAAATGCTAATACTGCTTCATTTGATTATTATTATAATCGAATGAAAAAAATGACATTATTAAGAGCAATGGACAGTTATGGTATTAGCGTTACTGATATTTATGATCCTGATAATATTGTTGATTTAAAATTACGCCAACAGCAAGAAGATTTTATTGATAATACTAGCCTAGAAGGATTAGCACAATTAATTCAAAATAAATTAGACGAAATAAAAGCAACATATGTAGATGGTTCTTGGGGTCAAGCTTATCAAGCTGGTGAAGGACTAGAAGATTTAATTGCTGAATTTGAGAAGTCTCCTGAAGTTGGTGTTCCTCTTTATGGGCCATTGATTAATACAGTAACTCGTGGTGCAAGATTAAAAAAATTATACTTGCGCTCGGCCGCAACTGGTATTGGAAAATCTCGTAGTATGATCGCTGATGCTTGTTATATAGCTTGTAATAGAATATATGATGATGCGTTTGGATGGATTAGAAATGGAACTTCTGAACCAACTTTATTTATTACAACAGAGCAAGAGCTGACAGAAGTACAAACTATGATGTTAGCTTTTTTATCTTGTGTAAATGAAGAACATATTTTGAATGGTAAATATGAGGGTGATGAAAAAGATAGAGTATTAGAAGCAGCTAAAATTTTAAAAGATTCACCTATATATATTGAAGTATTACCAGACTTTTCATTAACAGATATTGAAAATAAAATAAAAAAGAATATTCGAGATCATGATGTAAAGTATATATTCTTTGATTATATACATACTAGTTTAAAAATTTTAGAAGAAATTTCTAAAAGATCTGGTGGAGTAAGATTAAGAGAAGATAATATTCTTTTTATGTTATCAATTCGTTTAAAAGATATATGTAATCAATATGGAGTTTTTATTATGACATCGACACAATTAAATGCCGATTATCAAACTAGTGAAACTCCAGATCAGAATCTTTTACGAGGAGCAAAGAGCATTGCTGATAAAATTGACTATGGTAGTATTCTTTTATCAACAACAAATGAAGATCAAGAAAATCTTGAAAGAATAATTGTAAATACTGGTTTTAAAAAACCTAATTTAAAACTTTCAATTTATAAAAACCGTCGTGGTAGATATAAAGGAATATATCTATGGTGTGATGCAGATTTAGGAACTTGTCGAGTAAAGCCTATGTTTGCCACAACATGGAGTTATGAACTTATTCAAATTAATAATTTGAAAATCGAAACAGTTAATAATTTTAATTAAGAGGTATATAAAATGAATAATGAATCTAAAAGTGTATGGGCAAAACCTTATTATGGTGGAATTGAATATGAAATGCCAAAACTAATGGCAAAAGAAATCCTTAATGAACGAAAAGGCGCAGATAAAAATATGCATCCATAGGCATATCTTTGTAAAGTAGTAAATGAAACTTTTGGGCTGAAAGGAAATTGCGTTAAAGTTACTACCATATGATTACATATAATAAGCATGAAATAAGAGAAAAATTAAGTATTGATTAGATATTCCAATTACTTGAAGAGTGGGGCGGTGAGCCGGCATATTCAGATTTTGGAATAGTAAGTGCGACAATATGTCATAATCCTCCTGGAGAAGGTAGTAGAAAGTTATACTATTATAGGAACACTGATCTATTTATTTGTTATACTGGCTGCGCAGGATCTTTTGATATATTTGAACTTTTAATTAAAGTTGCTAGAATCCAATGGAATAAAGAATATGATTTAAATGCTGCCGTTCGTTATATAGCAATTAAATTTGGATTGGCTGGTTATGCTGATTTAGACGCACAAGATAGCTTAATTGATTGGAAAACATTTGATGCTTATGATAGAATACAAGATTTAAGTTTAAAAGATTATCATATTGAATTAAAAGAATATGATGATAATATATTAAATAATTTAAATTATAATGTGAGAATAAAACCATGGGAGGATGAAGGTATCAGTAGAGAAAGTATGCAGCAAGCAAGAATTGGATACTTTCCTCCAACAGGTCAAATAACTATCCCACATTATGATATTAATGGAAAATTTATAGGATTGCGCGGCCGCACATTAGTTAAAGAAGATGCTGAAAGATATGGTAAATATAGACCAATGACTATAGGCCGCAAACAATATAATCATCCTCTTGGCATGAATTTATATAATTTAAATAATAGTAAAAATAATATTTAGACAAGTAAAATTGCTATTATATTTGAAGCAGAAAAATCTTGTTTAAAATATCAAACATATTTTGGATTTGATAATGATATTTCTACTGCTTGTTGCGGTAGTAATATATCAGCATATTAGGTTCAATATTTATTAGATTTAAATTGTCAAGAAATGGTCATTGCTTTTGATAGACAATGGGAAGAAAAGAATAATACTGAATATAAACATTATATTAAAAATCTTGAAAAATTAAATGATAGATTTAAAAATGATATTAATATTAGTATTATTTATGATAGAAACATGCTAACTGGTTATAAAGATAGTCCAATAGATTTGGATAAAGAAATTTTTTTAAAGTTATTTAAAGAGAGAGTAAGATTATGAGATGCCCAAATTGTAATAATGAGATTACATATCATCTTGATGAATGGGGATATACGCCATGGCATTTGCATTGTGATGTATGCCATATAAATATTGGTGCTACATCTATTGAGAAATGTAATCAAATATTTGAAGAATATAATAATCCATTAACCTATATTGAATATTTTAATAATGAAATACATTAGTATAGAAAGGGTAAAAAATGAAAGAATTTATATATTATAATAAAATGTTAGAAGAATTTCAAGAATTATTTTTTTAGTTTAAAAAAATTTATACAATAAATAATATTAGAGAAAGTACTGGCCTTGAAGACAATAATTTGGGTTATATTTTAGATATTTTTATTAATAAAATGGCTACTTTATGTTGTTATAATCATGAAGATGAATTTAATGATGGTTTTTTTGATTTTATTCATGGGAACACTGAATTTACTTTAAAAGATAACAATGTTTGTCAAGTAGAAACAATTGAAGAATTATTTGATTTTTATTTTTCTTGGTATTTACCTTCTAATCTTATTCATATAGCAGAAATATATTTAAGTTTTGGTTCTGAAACAAAAGATGCAAACTTATTTTTAAATTAGGATAATAAATATATTAATTTAATGTATTCTAATGAAGAATTAGAAAAAATTGCTCAATATATTAATAATTATTTTATTGAAAATGAATTTGATGAAAATAATAATGTTTATTGTTTTTATGATAATACAAGTTTTTCAATATTAGATCAAAGATATATTTGTATTGAACGTGCAGATAGTATGATTAATTGTATAAAAAGTTTTTGCGAAGAATTAAATATTGACTATGATAATTATGATTTTTAATTATGTATTACCACGAAGAAAAAAGAGATTTATTCACAGTAGATAGTTCATATACTTTTGTACATTGTATTTCTGCTGATTTTGCTCTCGGTAAAGGAATTGCTTTAGAATTCCAAAAAAGATATAAAACGCGTGATGCTATTTAGTCTCGCGCAAAACCTTTTTCTATACCAGTAGGAAATTGTATATATACCGAACCAGTATTAAGCATGATTACAAAAGGACGCGCACAAAGCCTGCCGACTTATGAAACAATGTATGAAGCATTATTTCATCTACGAACCGCATTAGAAAAATTATATATTGATAAAATTGCTATGCCATTAATTGGATGTGGTTTAGATAAATTAAAATGGCCTATTGTGCGTGCTCTTATAAAAGATATATTTGAAGATATGGATGTAGAAATATTAGTATGTTATTTATAATTAAGGAGGAGTTATGGAATATAAATTAATAGCTCCTCGTATAGATGGAACAACATTATTAGAATAGATTTTATTAAATCGAGGATTTAAAAATAGATAGGACATTAATCATTATTTAACAGTTGATGAAAATGATTTAATTAATCCATTACTTTTGGATAATATGCGTGAAGGCGTTAAACTCCTTATTAAGCATATTGATTTAAAAAGTAATACTTTAATTGTAGTAGATAGCGATTGTGATGGTTATACATCTAGTGCTATTCTAATGAATTATTTAAATAGATTCTTTCCAAGTTGGGTATAGAATCATATTTATTATTTTATACATTCAGGAAAACAACATGGTCTTGAAGATACTTTAAAAGAATTTGATTGGTTAAATAAAAACATTAGATTTATTATTTGTCCTGATAGTTCAAGTAATGATTATATTTAGCATGAAATATTACAAGACCATCATGTTGATTGTTTAATATTAGACCACCATGAAACAGATGGTGGATATTCAAAAAATGCTATAACTATTAATAATTAGTTATCTAAAAATTATCCCACAAAATCTTTATGTGGTGCTGCTGTCGTCTGGAAATTCTGTTGTTATATTGATAGTATTATGAAAACTCAATATGCTATTGATTATGAAGATTTAGCAGCACTTGGCCTTGTAGGTGATATGATGAATATGATGGATTTTGAAACTCATTATATTATTTAGGATGGCCTTTAGAGAATTAGAAATCCATTTTTTATTGAAATGATGAATCGTTAGAAATTTCAATTTGAAGGTGGAATTACCCCAATTGGTATAGCATTTTATATTGTTCCTTATATTAACGCTATGACTCGTTCAGGCACTATGGAAGAAAAATAGTTAATGTTTGAAGCAATGCTTGAATGGCGTAGTGATGAAATGATTCCATCTACAAAACGAGGATGTAAAGGATAGATTGAACCACGGCATGAACAGGCTGGAAGAACTTGTGTAAATGTAAAAAGTAGATAGAAACGCGCGCAAGATACTAGTTTAGCAAATATAGAAGCACGTATTGAAGAAGAAAACTTATTAGATAATAAATTATTAATTTTACGTGTGCCAGAAGAAGAAGTTGATAAGAATTTAGCAGGTCTTATAGCAAACTAGTTGGCTAATAAATATGCGCGACCTACATTAGTATTAAGAGTAATTAATCAACCTGATGGCTCAATATTATACGCAGGTTCAGGCCGCAATTATACAAATTCTAAATTAGAAAACTTTAGATAGTTTTGTTTAGATACTGGTTGTATGGAACTTGCGCAAGGTCATGCTAGCGCATTCGGCGCCTCTATTGCTGATAAAAATTTTAATAGATTTATTGAAATAACAAATAAAGAATTATCAGATTTTGATTTTTCTCCTTGTTATTATGTTGATTTAGAAGTTACTGCTGATTAGTTAAGTGATAATGAAGTATTTGCCATTGGTTCAAATGCTACATTATGGGGGCAAGGATTAGAAGAACCATTAATTGCTATTACTAATATTAAAATTGATAGTGAAGGAATTCAATATTTAGGTAGTGATAAAAATACTCTTAAACTTACTTTTCCCGGCCGCAAAACTTCAATGATTAAATTCCATATGAAAGAAGATCAAAAATTATTATTAGATCCTCAAGGTGGCACATTAACTTTAACTGCTATTGGTAAATGTCAATTAAATCATTATATGGGAAGCGTAACTCCATAGGTTCTTTTGGAGGACTTTGAAATAGTTAAAAGGACGAAATGGGACTTCTGATTTAGTGCTCGCTGCTTGGTTAGTGGGCGCAAACATCGAGGTATGAAATAAAAATTCGCTTGGAAATTTTTCAAGCGAATTTATTGCCTTTATGTAAAAGGCGCGAACCAGGTTATGCCGTCCGGATGAAGCGCGAATGCGGCATTCTTTCTTTTTTAAAAGTTGATTTTTATTAAATTATATAATATAATAATTATAGGTGATATAAAATGATGTTAAATTTACATGGGTATGGAAAAATGAGTTATGATGAATTATTAAAAATAGAATATGGAGCATTAGATTTACTTCCTATTAAAGATTTTTTAAAAAAGGATGCTGAAGTTTGGGAAATTCGTCGTGCTATTGAAGATGCTATTGAAATGGAACCACATGAGTTAAATCCAAAATTCTGGGCATATATGGAAGAACATGAAGATTTCTTTCAAGGAGATATTTTTAATTGGATGGATGAATGTGAATTTATAAAATATTGTGAAACAAGATTTCCTGATATTAAATGGCATAGTGAATTTATAGAAAGGCATTGGATTCAATAATGGAATTAACATAGAAACAAGAAGAAGGACTTAAAATGGCAGTTAATCGTTATAATTTGGGAATGCCTTATACTGTTATTTCAGGATATGCTGGAACAGGAAAATCTACTTTAGTTAAGTATATTGTCGCTGCTTTAGGTTTTTATCCAGAAGAAGTAGCATATGTCGCTTATACAGGCAAGGCAGCAACAGTTCTTAAAAATAAAGGTTGTCCTAATGCCGTGACTGCTCATAAATTATTATATCGTGCCCATCAAAAACCAGATGGAACATATGCATTTACACCAAGAGAAAGATTAGAGCATGATTATCAATTAATTGTAGTAGATGAAGTATCTATGCTGCCGCAAGAATTATGGTATCAATTACTATCTCATGGGGTTTATGTATTAGCGATGGGTGATCCTGGTCAATTGCCTCCAGTTAAGGAAGAAGCTAACCCTATTTTAGAAAAGCCTCATGTATTCCTAGATGAAGTAATGCGGCAGGCGCAAGAGAGTGCCATTATCAGGCTATCTATGCATATACGAGAAGGAAAAGATTTTCGTCTTTTTCCTACTGTTAGTGGGGAAGTCAAAATTGTCCCTCATAAAAGAGAATTTGCTGATGAAGATTTGTGCCTATTACAAGCAAGTCAAGTAATTTGTGGAACAAATCAAGAACGTAATAGACTTAATTTTCGCATTAGAGAGTTATTAGGAAAAGGTAGTGAGCCAGAGCCTGGTGATAAAATTATTAGTTTAAAAAATCATTGGGATGATATTAGTCCAAATGGTAATGCTTTAACTAATGGAGCTATTGGCACTATCATAGATTATAAACATTTTTTACAAGAATATCCAAGATTAGATAGATTTAAAGATTTTCAACCTACTGATTTAATATATACTAATTTGTTAGTAGATGAAGATGATGAATTTTCTCAATTACCAATAGATTATAAATGTTTAACTACTGGAGACGCATCATTAACAAGTAAGCAAGAATATCAATTAGGCGGATATAATAAATCTCTATCTGCTAGAGCTAGAAAAGATCCTTGGTTTGATGCAATGCGGTATTCTAAAGATATTCCATATCAATTTAATTATGGATATGCTATTACTTGCTGGAAGGCTCAAGGTAGTGAATATCCATATGTATTAGGATATGAAGCAAGTTGGTTAAAAAGACAAAAACCAGATGAATATAAGAAGTATCTTTATACATTGGTCACTAGGGCTGAAAAAGCCGTTATTTTAGTTGGTGATTGACAATTAATAAAATATATGATATAATATTTATAGAATAAATATGAAAAGGAGTTTTTAGTTTGGTAGAGACATTTTTTGATGTTCATGCCCATACGGAGTATTCTAATCTTCGTTTGGTAGATTGTATTAACCATCCTAAGGACTTAATCAATAGAGCGATTGAAATAGGGCTTAGTGGATGTAGTATAACTGATCACGAAGCCTTATGTTCGCATATGATAGTCAATAAATACGCAAAAGAAATAAAAGAAAAATATCCAGATTTTACAATAGCATTAGGTAATGAAATTTATTTAACTGATACAAGAGATAGAGGGCAGAAGTATTATCACTTTATTCTTTTAGCAAAAGATAGATTAGGATATAAAGGTCTTTGTGAATTAAGTAGTACAGCATGGTATAATCTTTATGTTGATCGTCGTCTTGAAAGAGTTCCAACTTTAAAATCTGAACTTCAAGAGATTATGAAGAAATATAAAGGTCATATTATTGCGACCACCGCATGTATGGGCGGTGAGTTATCTACAAATCTTCTTGGATTAGCATTAGCGAGAAAAGCGCAAGATAAAGAAGCAGAAAAAGAATATTATGATAATGCTTGTAATTTTATAAATTTCTGTATTGAAGTATTTGGAAAAGATGACTTTTATATAGAATGCGCGCCAAGTATTAAAGAAGATCAAGTTATTGTAAATAAACAACTTTTAAATGTTGCTCATGCATTTAATTTAAAAATGGTTGTAGGAACAGATGCGCATTATCTTAAAAAAGAAGATAGATTTGTTCATAAAGCATTTTTAAATTCAAAAGATGGTGAACGTGAGGTAGATGAATTTTATGAATATTCATATATGCAATCACCAGAAGAAGTAAGAGAGCATTTAAGTGCTGCAATGAGTGATCGAGATATTGATTGGATATTTGAAAACTCATTAGAAGTAAAAGAAAAAATAGATTTTTATTCATTAGAAAAACATCAACATATTCCAGAAGTTGAAGTAATAGATTATAAGAAACAAGAATATTTAAAATATTTTGGTGGTTCATTTGATGGGTATAATGATCAATTAGATGAATTTTATAATAAATATCCAATATTAACAGAACTTTTTGATAGCGATAATATTCAAGAGAGATATTGGGTTAATCAATGTTTTGAAGCATTAATTGATAAAGGAATTGGATTAAAAGAAGAATATTTAGCTCGTTTAAATGAAGAAGCACGAATTAAAAAAGTAATTGGTGAAAAATTAGAGACTTGTATGTTCGCATATCCAAATACTCTTCAACATTATATTGATTTGTTTTGGAGGTGCGGCAGCACAGTAGGTGCGGGACGTGGTTCCGCATGTTCTGGTTTGAATCATTATCTTTTGGGCGTAACTCAACTTGATCCAATTGAATGGAATCTTCCATTCTGGCGTTATCTTAATGATGAACGTGTTGAATTAGGTGATATTGATATTGACTTAGCACCAAGCAAACTTCCAAAGATATTTGAAGAAATTCGTAAAGAACGTGGAGAATTTGGAATTGTTCAAGTTTGTACATTTGGTACAGAAGCAACTAAATCGGCAGTATTAACAGCATGTCGTGGTTATCGGTCAGAAGATTATCCCGAAGGAATTGATGTTGATGATGCAAGATATATTTCATCATTAATTCCACAAGAACGTGGATTTTTATGGGATCTTCATGATATGATTTATGGCAATCCTGATAAAGGACGAAAACCGCAGACACAATTTATTAATGCTGTAAATGTTTATCCAGGACTTTTGGAAATTATGCAAGGTATTGAAGGATTGATTTCTCGTCGTGGTATTCATGCATCAGGAGTTATTTTATTTGATGAAAATATTTTTGATGAAGCAGCATTAATGAGAGCAAGAAGTGGAAATTTAACAACTCAATGGGATCTTCATGATCAAGAAGCAGCAGGAAGTGTTAAATATGATTTTCTTCTTACTTCAGTTCAAGATATTATTATAAAAACGATTGATTTACTTCAAGCAGATGAAGTAATTGATCCAAAATTAAATTTAAGAGAAGTATATAATAAATATTTACATCCAAATGTATTACCAACAGATGATGAAAGAATATGGAATGCATTGGCCGCAGGAGATGTATTAGGTATTTTTCAATTTGAAGGAGCTGTTGGGCAACAAGCGGCAAAAAAGATTAAGCCACATAATGCTTTAGAGACTGCTGATGCCAATGGATTAATGCGATTAATGGCAAGTGAGCCAGGTGCAGAAATGCCACTAGATAAATATGTCCGATTTAAAAACAATATTCAGTTATGGTATGATGAAATGGATAGATGTGGTTTAACAAAAGAAGAACAAAAAATTGTTGAACCATATTTTAAATCATCTTATGGGGTTCCACCAAGCCAAGAGCAATTAATGAGAATGTTAATGGATGAAAAAATCTGCGGTTTTACTTTGGCAGAAGCAAATGCGGCTCGTAAAATTGTTGGTAAGAAGCAAATGAGTAAAATTCCAGCACTTCGAGATAAAGTATTAGAAAAAGCAAGTTCTCGAAAATTAGGAGAATATATTTGGAAATATGGTGCTGGACCGCAGATGGGTTATTCATTTTCAATTATTCATGCTTTAGCATATTCCTTTATAGGTATTCAAACTCTTTATCTTGGAGTAAATTATCCAATTTATTGGAATACAGCATATCTTATCGTAAATAGTGGAGCATTAGATAGCGAAGATGACATAGATGATGATGATAAACAAGAAGGAACTAATTATACCAAGTTAGCAAAAGCAATTGGACAAATTAGAGCCGCAGGAATTCAAGTAAGTTTAGCGGATATTAATCGTTCAGAATTTGGATTTGTTCCTGATCCAGAAAATAATCAAATCCTTTTTGGAATGAAAGGTATGTTAAATATTGGCGATGATGTTATTGAAGAAATAATTAAACATCGGCCATATGCTTCTCCAAGAGATTTTATAAATAAAGTAGATCCTAAACGACAAGTTATGATGTCATTGATTAAAGGTGGAGCTTTTGATCATATGATTGATAGAAAAGAATGTATGGCTTGGT
>DGSM01000014.1 GCA_002393975.1 Clostridiales bacterium UBA4362 | reverse complement strand
TTTTTCTATTTTTTATAGTTTGGTTTTTATACTTTAATTATTACATTCAATCTTAGATACTTTTTAATTTATTCATCATATATTTATAATCTATTGCATTAATCATTGCACTTCCTACAACAGCAATATCACATCCAGCATCTTTAATGCTTTGTATTGTATCTAAATTTATTCCACCATCTGCATTAATTTCAGTATCTAAATTATTATCATCAATATATTTTCTAATTTCTTTTATTTTATCAAGAGTATTAACGATTAAAGTTTGGTTTCCTTTTCCTGGCTCTACTGTCATTACCAAAACTTCATGAATATATTTTAAATAAGGTAAAATTGTTTCTACTTTAGTTTCAGGCTTTAATGATAATCCCACCTTTATTCCTTTGTCTTTTATATAGTTAATCAATTCCATTACTTGTGTATCATCTTTACAAACTTCAATATGAAAAACAATTGTATTTGGATTAACAGGTGCATATTCATCTACAAAACCTTTAACATCTTCACACATTAAATGTACTTCAATTGGAGTCAAAGCAATGTTAGACAAAATATCAGAAAAGCGTTTCATTCTTTCAGAAGTATCATTTTCCACAAATTTACCATCCATAACATCTATATGAAAAAAATCTGTTTTAGCAGCTTCTAATCTATAAAATGTTTCTATCTCATTTCCATCTTCTTTTACGTTTAAAATTGATGTAGATATATTCATCAATACCTCCCAAAATTTTAGGATACCTCAAGCAAATGCTAGAAGTATCCTAAACCTTTTAATTTAAATAAATATCGTTCTTATCGTAATCTGCAAGTTCATTAGTTGTTATCTTCTTGTTAGCAACTTCTGAACCATTTACTTTAACTTTAAAAGTAGTACCTTCTGAACCTTTATAAGTTGCTGTATATTCACCATTAGAACCTTTATTAGTTGTTAACTCTGTTGTTCCAGCTAAGATAACAACATTTGTCTTAGTAGTAGTATTAGTTGAATTCTCATCTTCTGGTTCTTCTGCTAATGTATAATGTAATGTTACTGTATAAGTTTTCTTTTCTATTTTATTTACTACTACGTCTATAGTAGTTCCTTCTGCAACTTCTTTACCTTGTTCAACACTTTGACTTAAAACTTTACCATTTTCTTTGTCTTCATGACTTTCATACTTGATATTAGCTTTTAGTTTCGCGTTGCTCAAAGTAGCTTTTGCTGTTCCTTCATCCATACCTACAACAGTTGGTACTGATGTTTTCTTTGCTCCAAGGCTAACTACAACTGTAACTGTATCGCCTGATTTTACTTGTGTTCCAGCTTTAGTTCCTTGTCTAATTACATAGTTTTCTTGAATTGTATCACTATTTTCAGATTCTTCTTTAAGTGATAATCCCAACTCATTTGCCTTTGTTCTTACTTCATCAATTGGCTTATTAGCAAAGTCAGGAAGTAATGCTGTTTCAGGTCCTTTACTTAAGCTAACTACTATCTTTTTATCAGCTCCAAGTGGTTTTCCTGCAGGTGGCTCTTGAGAAACAACTTTTCCTGCTTCCACATTTGCTGAAGCAACTTCATTGAATTGTACAACTACATTTTGCAAAGAAGCTAATTCTTCAACTTCAGCTCTAGTCATATTACTAAAGTCAGGAGCTACTACATCTTTTTTGAAACCACCATCTAGAATTAGTTTAGTTACTCCAAACACTAAGAAGAATAAGACTATTAATCCTAAAATAAATAATAAAACTTTCATTTTTGGATGTTTTTCAAAAAAGCTCTCTTTTGTCTCTACTGTTTCGCCTTTTTTATCTAACTTAACTGCTGGTATAACTCTTGTATACTCACCATCTTTATTTTCAATAACTACGAAATCACCATTTGGATCTTTTAAAGCTTCACTTAAATCCTTAAGCATTTCTGTTGCTGTTTGATATCTCTCAACTGGCTCTTTTCTCATAGCTTTTACAACTATTTGATTAACCGCCATAGGAATATCAGAATTAAGTTCTATTGGCTCTTTTGGTTTCTCTTGCATATGCATTAAAGCAACAGAAACTGGTGTATCTGCATCAAATGGAACTTTTCCAGTAAGCATTTCATACATTACAACACCAAGTGAATAAAGGTCTGATCTTGCATCTGTTATTCCACCTTTAGCTTGCTCTGGTGAGAAATAATGTACTGATCCAATTGTTGTACCAAAAGCTGTAATTGTTGAATTTGAAACTGCTTTAGCAATTCCAAAATCAGTAACCTTCGCTGTTCCATCCTCTGTAATTATTATGTTGTGAGGTTTTATATCTCTATGGATTATTCCATGTTTGTGAGCTTCTTCTAAGGCAGAAGCAATTTGAATTGCAATATTTACTGCCCATTTCCATGAAATTGAACCATCTTTATTAATAATTTCTTTTAAAGTTTTGCCTTTAATAAGTTCCATTACTATATAATAAAGATTATTTTCTTCTTCATGTCCTACATCGTAAATTGATACAATGTTAGGATGTGTTAAAGCTGCAGCAGATTGTGCTTCCGAATTAAATCTCTTTATGAAGTCTTGATCTGTTGTATATTCATCTTTTAATACCTTTACTGCAACATTACGATTCAGCACCCTATCTTTTGCTTTATAAACTGTTGCCATTCCACCTGTTCCGGCTTCAGATATTATCTCATATCTATTACCAACAATTTTTCCAATTAAATTCATAATCTAAAACTCCTTATCTTATGACTATTGCGGTTATATTATCATGGCCACCATTGTCATTGGCCTTTTGAATTAATGGTTTAGTACAGTCAGTAGGATTATCTTCAATTATTTTCAAAATTTCATCTTCTGAAACCATATTAGTTAATCCATCTGAACACATCAAGAATACATCACCTTTTTGATAACCCTTAATCAATCCATCTGGTTCTATGAAAGAATTTACTCCAATTGCTTTCATAAGTAGATTTTTGTCAGGATGTTTTGCTGCTTCTTCATCTGTAATGCTTCCATCATCTACAAGTTGTTGAACATAGCTGTGATCTTTGGTAAGTTTTCTCATATAATTATTTCTAATTCGATAAACTCGACTATCTCCAATATGTGAAATAAGCACATTATTTTGGAAAAATAGACAAATATCAAGTGTAGTACCCATATGCTTTATTTCAGCATTTTGAGATGCTTTTTCAAAAACTACCATATTAGCATAAATACTACTACTTACAACTAATTCTAAAAGTGCTTCTTTGGTATGCTCAGTATTAGCATAATTATTTAAAATGTAATCTCTAGCAGTTGTAATTGCTAGTTTGCTTGCGACTTCGCCACCATTGTAGCCACCCATTCCATCTGCAAGTAAGAAAAGTTGAACTTTATCCTCTGGATAACTAACTGAAAAATAGTCTTCATTTATTTCTCTAACTTTTCCTACGTCGCTAGTTGCGTAGACTTTCATCCGTCTTTTCCTTTCTTAATTTTGCTTAAGGTTCTGTCTCCTTAATTGACCACATGCTGCATTTATATCAGATCCAAGCTCTCTTCTAATTGTGGCCGTAATTCCTCTATCATTTAGATAATCCCTAAACTTAATAATATTTTCCATACTTGATTTAGTATATTTTCCACCTTCAATACTATTAATTGGAATTAAGTTAAAATGTACAAGATTGGTATGATTTCCTAATTTTGTTTTTACTAAATTTATTAATTGCTGTGCATCTGCCAAATTATCATTATTATCTTTGGCTAGAGCATATTCAAAAGATATTCTTTTATTGGTTTTTTCCATATAATATTTGCATGCTTCCATTAATTTATCTATATTATATAAATTGTTAACTGGCATCATGCTAGAACGTTTCTCATCATTTGGACTATGAAGTGAAATGCTTAATGTTGATTGAATATTTTTATCAGCAAATTCATATATTTTTGGAACAACTCCACTTGTTGATACGCTAATATGTCTTGCTCCAATATTTAATCCTTTAGGATTATTTAATATAGCAATTGCATTCATTACATTTTCAAAGTTATCCATTGGTTCACCAATGCCCATAAACACAACATTTGAAACTGTATCACCTGTATCTTGCTCAATGGCTAAAATTTGCTCTACAATTTCACCTGAAGTAAGTGATCTAACAAAAGCAATTCCTGTTGAAGCACAAAACTTGCACCCCATCTTGCATCCTACTTGAGAAGAAACGCATACACTTTTCCCATGATGGTAATCCATTAGTACTGATTCTATTGCATTTCCATCTCCTATACCGAAAAGGTATTTCTTTGTTCCATCTTTAGACTCTAATTTGTTTAGTATCTCAAAATTGCAAATTTCATAATTGCTTTTTAGTTTTTCTCTAAGCTCTAAAGAAAGATCTGTCATTTCATCAAAAGATTTTACTTTATCAACATAAAGCCATTTAAAAATCTGATTTGCACGAAATGGTTTCTCTCCTATGGATTCTATTTCTTTTTTCAATTCATCTAAGTTGAAGTCTTTAATATTTTTCATAAAAATCCTAGTTTTTTTATATCATAATTATATTTATTATTCTATGTTAAGTAAAAAATGTAATATTACGATTATTCCTTTGGCTTGTCAATCTTAATATGTACATCTTTTAGTTGTTCCTTAGTAACTTCACATGGTGAGTTCATCATAACATCACGTGCCTTTTTATTCTTAGGGAAAGCTATAACTTCTCTAATATTATCTGTGTCTGCAAGTAACATTACCATTCTATCTAATCCTGGAGCAGCACCAGCATGTGGTGGTGTTCCATATTGGAATGCTGTATATAGCGCACCAAATCTATTTTTTACATCTTCCTCTTTATATCCTGCTATCTCAAAAGCTTTAACCATTGTCTTTGGATCATGGTTTCTTACAGCTCCTGAAGCCATTTCATAACCATTACATACTAAGTCATATTGATATGCTACTATGTCAAGTGGATCTTGAGTCTCTAGTGCTTCTAATCCTCCTTGAGGCATTGAGAATGGGTTATGATTGAAGTCGATTTTTTCTTCATCTTCATTGTATTCATACATTGGAAAATCAACTATCCAGCAGAATTTATAAGTATTCTTTTCAATTAATTCATAACGTTTTCCAAGTTCAATTCTAACTTGTCCAGCTAATTTTTGAGCTTTTGCAAATTCATCTGCAATAAAGAATATACTATCTCCAGGTTTTGCTCCCATCTCTATTTTCATATCATCATTTAAGAATTTAGAGATTCCGCCTTCTAGTTCATTATTCTCATTTACTTTAGCCCATGCTAAACCTTTTGCTCCTAATTCTTCTACTGCAAAATCATTCATTTGATCAAAGAATTTTCTACCTTTGTCTCCACCTTTTGGAACTACAATATATTTTATAGTCTTATCCTTAAATGCATTAAACTCAGTATTTTTAAACATGCCTGTTCCATCTTTAATTATAAGTGGATTTCTTAAATCAGGCTTATCAATACCATATTTTTCCATTGCTTCTTTATAAGGAATTCTTACAAATGGAGCTTTAGATATATCCCATCCTGTACTATTTTCAGCAAACACCTTTGGTATAACTTTTTCAATAACTTTAAATACATCTTCTTGTGTAGCAAAAGCCATCTCAAAGTCCATTTGATAGAATTCACAAGGCGCTCTATCAGCTCTAGGATCTTCATCTCTAAAGCATGGTGCTATTTGAAAATATTTATCAAAACCAGACACCATCAATAATTGTTTAAATTGTTGAGGTGCTTGTGGAAGTGCATAAAATTCTCCTGGATGTAATCTAGATGGAACTAGATAGTCTCTTGCTCCTTCTGGTGAAGAGTTCGCCATAATAGGAGTTTGAATCTCTGGAAATCCAAGCTTATCCATTTCGTTTCTAATAGTTTTAATAATATTAGAACGAAGTAATATTGAATCATGGATTCTTTTATTTCTTAAATCTAAATATCTATATTGAAGTCTTAAATCTTCACGAACATTTTCAATATCAGCTTTTTCAGAGTTGATTTCAAAAGGTAAAGTAGACTTACATTTACCTAAAATCTCTATCTTCTCTGCGTTAACTTCAATCTCTCCTGTTGGGATTTTGTCATTTTTATTAGAACGCTCAACACATTCACCTGTAACGCTTATTACAGATTCTTCTGGTGCAGATTCCATTATTTCCTTCAATTTTTCATCAGCTACTACTATTTGTGTAATGCCAAATTGATCTCTTAAATCAATGAATTCCATTGATCCTAAATTTCTTATTCTTTGAATCCATCCAGCAAGTTGAACTTTCTTGCCCACATTTGTAATATTTAGTTCTCCACAATTATGATCTCTATACATATAATTCCTTCTTTTTTTGCTTATTTTTTTATTCCTATATTATAGCATCTTTATCATATTTTTCAAGTATTTCACGTAATTCAAGAAAGATTATTCTCCCATTTTTACATAAATATTCTATCATTCAATATCATATATATATAGTTTTTTATAAGAAAGTTCATTTTATTGTAACAAACAACCCAGGTTAGCAGATTTTTTTCTGCCACCTGGGTTGTTTTTATATTTAAAAATATTATCCTTCAAATACTAAATTTGTATTCAATGTTGTAATCTTATCTGTTTGTTTAGCTTCTACTTTTGGTATTGATACTCTAGCATTTATTTCTAACTCTCTAATGATATCCTCAAATGATTTGCTACTTATCTTGGTTAATGTACCACCGATTTGATTTTTATTAACTTCATTTGAGCTTTCACTAGATGCAACTTCCATTCCTTTAATATAATATCTTCCATTTTTAGATGCCATTTCTTCTAGTTCTTCAAACTCATACTTTTCCATAAGAGCAGTAGCTAATCTTGATGTTTTTTGTAAAGCTTCAATAGCTTCTTCTTCGCAATCTATTAAATTAATAGTATTTTTTCTTGCAATTTTTAAGGCTTCTTCAGCAACTATTGGAAGTTCGATATCAATAATTCTTTCATTTCTTTGTCTTAATGGTTTTAAAACCAATTGCTCAAATTTATCAGCACCATTTATTTTATTTAAAAATGGTTTGAATAATCTTTGTATAAAATTAACTTTAGATCTTTTAGCAAGTGATTTAACAGTTGCAGCTTTACTAGATTCTACTAAAGCTCTATTTCTAGATTCTTCAAGATCTATTAATTCTTTATGTTTGTCGCTTTTAGCTTTTTCTAACTTTTCTTTAATTCTTTTAAGTTCATCTATTTGGTTACGTACTTCAAAAGCATCTTCGTTTTCGCCAATTGTTTCTAATTCATATTGGATACAGGTACAAGCAAAAATTTTAGTATTTATTTCTATTATGTATTTGCTAATATTTCCTTCATCAAAGATGTTTTCTTTAACATAAGGAATGTATTGACTGTCAATATCTTTTAATGCATTTTGATGTACAGTTACAATATTGGCTCTTTCAATATCATTTTGCATTATCTATCTCTATCCTCCTCTTTATTAGCGTCATCTTCAAAATCTTCAGGTTCAGTTTCTACCCTAGCCATCTTTACTGCAGCTTTTCCATACTTTTTAGCTTGATCGCCAATTTCTCTTCTTGTAGCTTCAGTAGTTGCTCTTATTTGTTCATCGCTTTCTCTAGAAAATATTGCAACTTCTAATAGTCTTAAAGAATGATCTACTCCATTTTTAGTATGTTGTAATTCAGTAAAAATCTTTCGATAATTTTCTTTATTTTGTCTATATTCTGGAAGTTTTTTTGATAAATTGTCTAAAAACTCTTGAATGTCTTTATCAGCTTCTTTTTGCTTTTTTTGCAAAACAGCTTGATAGTCATAAAGGTCAGTTGAAGGGCAACTGTCAATATTTACTTGTTTTCCATTAATGTCTATGCTGCCAAAATTTGTTAACTCTGCCATATAAATTAAACCTCCAAGAGAATTTCTACATTTATATAATAGACTAAATTTTATAACTTTACTAGTAAATTGCTTTTATATTACATTTTTGTAATCTTTTGCCTTATATATTCATACATCATTATACTTGCAGCAACTGAGGCATTTAAACTTTCGGTCTTTCCTAGCATCGGAATTTTAACTTTTAAATCTGCTTTGTTTAATAAATCTTCTCTTACTCCATTTGCCTCATTTCCAATTATTATTGCTGTTTTTGAATAATCTACATCATAGATACTTTTATCTGTTTGAAGTGATGTTACTATAACCTTATAGCCATGTGATTTTATTTCTTCTATTGCTTCTTTTAAATCTTTTTCAATCACATTTATTCTAAAGCTAGATCCCATAGTAGATCTTATAACCTTTGGAGAATAGCTATCTACTGTGTCTTTTGATACTACAATTTGTCCTAAATCGCAACTATCAGCAGTTCTAATAATAGTTCCTAAGTTTCCTGGATCTTGTATATTATCTAAAATCAAAATAAAGTCTTTAGAATAATCAATTTCCATATTTTCTTTTTTAGATACTACAGCTAATATTCCTTGAGGAGTAATTGTATCTGTCATTTCATTAAATAATTTCTCAGATACTTCAATTATTTCAAACTCTTTATACTTTTCTTTGCCAAGAAAGTTTTCTGAAAAAACAATCTTTTCTATTGATGCATTTTCTTTTATTGCTTCATCTACTTGTTTTATTCCTTCAACTATAAAAGATTTATCACGATATTTTTTATCTTTGAGTTTTATTATGTCTTTAATAGTTTGATTGTCTCTACTAGTTATTATCATTTTTCTATTTTTCCTCCTTAAGTATTTCTATAAATCTTGTTATATCTCCAATGATGTCATCTGTTACTCTTAAAGTTATATAAGGTTTTCCTATAGCTGAAAATCTTACTTTGTCTCTGTAGTTTTCAAGTATTGCTTCTATTTGATTATCTGAAATCTTAGATAAAGTAAATACAACTCCCATTTGTCTTTGTTGAATTTTTTGTATAGCAGTTTCTCTTGCCATATTTTTAAGTCTTGCAATCTTGATTAAATTCTCAACTTGCTCTGGCATTTTTCCATATCTATCAACTATTTCCTCTATAACATTCTCAAGTGCTTTTTCATCATGGCTATCAGCTATATCTTGATATATTTCAATCTTTTGGTTTGTATTATCAATATAACTTTCAGGAATAAATGCAGATAAAGAAATATCTATAGTAATTTCTTCTTCCTCTTCTTGAATTTCTTCACCTTTTAATTCTTGTACAACTTCATTTAATAATCTGTTATACATATCATATCCAACTTGTTCCATATGTCCTGATTGAACTTCGCCAAAAAGACTTCCTGCTCCTCTAATTTGAAGATCTCTAGTTGCAATCTTAAATCCTGATCCAAATTCAGTAAATTCTTTGATAGCCTTTAATCTTTCTTGAGCTTCCTCATTCATCATTTTGTCTTTTCTATAAGTAATATATGCATAAGCTTGTCTGTCAGATCTTCCAACTCTTCCTCTAATTTGATATAGCTGAGCTAAGCCAAATCTATCAGCATTTTCAACTATTATTGTATTAGCATTTGGAATATCTATTCCTGACTCTAAAATTGTAGTACATACAAGTACATTTATATTTTTATTTACAAAGTCTTGCATGATGCTTTCCATTTGGTCTGTATTCATTTTTCCATGTGCATATCCTACTTTTGCTTCTGGTACTAATCCTTCAATTTCTTCAGCTTTCTTTCCAATAGTATCTACATAGTTATAAATATAGAAAACTTGCCCTCCACGTTCTAGCTCTTTAGTAATAGCTTCTCTTATTAGCTCTCTATCATATTCTAATACATAAGTTTGAACAGGTCTTCTGTTATGTGGTGGTTCATAAATAGCTGACATATCTCTAATACCAACTATAGACATTTGAAGTGTTCTTGGAATTGGAGTTGCAGTCATAGTTAATACATCAACATTTTTCTTATATTTTTTTATCTTTTCTTTTGCTTTTACTCCAAATCTATGTTCCTCATCTATTATAAGTAGTCCTAAGTCTTTAAATTCAACGTCTTCGCTAAGAAGTCTGTGTGTTCCCACAACAATATCTATTTCTCCATGTTTTAAGTTTTGAATTATTTCTCTTTGTTCTTTAGCTGTTCTAAATCTGTTAAGTAGTTCTACTTTAACAGGATATCCTTTCATTCTTTCTTTAAATTCTTGATATTGTTGGTTAGCTAAAATTGTAGTTGGTGCTAAATATGCTACTTGTTTTGAATCTTGTACAGCTTTAAAGGCCGCTCTTATAGCAACTTCTGTTTTTCCATACCCAACATCTCCGCATAGAAGTCTATCCATTGGTTTTGGAGATTCCATATCTCTTTTTACTTCATTAATAGAACGAAGTTGATCGTCTGTTTCTTGATATGGGAAGCTTGCTTCAAATTCATTTTGCCAAGGTGTATCTGGTGAAAAGGCATAACCTTTTGCTTTTTCTCTAATAGCATATAGTTCTATCAAATCTTTTGCTAAGGTTCTAAGATTTCCTTTTACTCTATTCTTAGTTTCTTGCCATTCTTTTCCGCCTAATTTATTAAGTCTAATTCCATCAGAACCACCTATATATTTACGTACATTGTCTAGGTTTTCTGTTGGAACATATAATATATCATCATTTCTATAAAGTATCTTGATATAGTCTTTAGTTATGTTGTCATTTACTATTGTTTGTACTCCTAAAAACTTACCAATACCATGATTTCTATGTACGACAATATCGCCTTCTTTCAAGTCTGCAAATACTATTTTATCAGCTGCTTTAAAGGCATCATCATCTGTTCTTTTTCTTCTTTTTATTTTCTTGTTTTCAAAGAAATCTTCACTACTTAAAACTACTAAATTTGTATCTTTATTTTCAAAACCACTAGAAAGATTCCCAGAAGTTATTATCATGCTTCCAGGGTTAAGAGATGCTAAATTATCTATATTTTCTGTTAATATTGCCTTTTCAAATCTTTTGGCAATCTTGTTTCTAGTCTCTTTATTATCAACAAGTAAAAGTACTCTTTTTTTGTTCTTAATACTTTCTTCTATTATGCTTTCAAATGTTTTATCTTCACCTTTATAAAGGTTTATTTCTCTAAAATCGAATTGGAATATATGCTTTTCTTCTTGGTCTTTTCTTATGAAATCTTCCTCAGTTAAGTTAATATACTTTTCTAATTGTAGATTGAATTCTACTATGTTGCTTAATACTTCTGGTGCTCGTTTAGACTTTTCTAACATTTCCTTTATAAGATTTTTATTGTTTTCTTTAATATTATTTAGTCTTTGCTCTACTTTGTCTAATTCATCAATACATATTAAATAGTCTTTGCAATAGTCTAATAAGTTTGCTTTTTCTTCATAAAACTCATTAAAGTATTTATCTATTTTTGAACGATAATTTCCATTTTCAATTAGCTCTATATCTTCTGCTATTTCTTCAGAATCTATTTTCTTAATGTCATTAGATACTAATTGTAATGGTCTTGCTAATATCTTTTCTGTTGTTGGATTTATTGTAACTTCTTTTATTTCATTAATTGATCTTTGTGAAGAAATATTAAAGTTTCTTATTGATTCAATATCATCTCCCCAAAGCTCAATTCTAATTCCTTCAGTGTCAGTTTTACTGATATCTATTATATCTCCTCTAACACTAAATTGGCCCTTACCATCTATAAGGTCCATTCGTTCGTATCCTAAATCTACTAATCTTTTCTTAAATTCTTCTAAATCTATTCTGTCTGTAGACTTTATATTAATAGAATTTCTATATAAATCTTTTTCATTAATCATGTCTTGCATGATTGATTCTATTGTTGTGACAATTATTTTCGCTTTTTTATAATGAATTTGATTTAGTATATCCATTCTAGTATATTCAATATCATTTGATCCGACTTCATAGTCCATGATAGATATTTCCCTTTTAGGAAAATATATAATCTCATCATTAAAATAGCTCAAATCTTTTACAAGTCTTTCAGCTTCTAATTCATTATATGTAATAAATAGTACTGGCTTTGTTTCCAAACTTTTTAACAGTGTTACTATTTGTGATTTTGCCACGCAAACAAGCCCCGATATGGTACATACGGGGGTATCTTCAAGGCTTTTTGTTATTTTATTGATTTTTTCGCTTTGAAGTAAATCTCTTAAAATGAAGTTCATAACTTAACCTTTCTTTAACTATTACATAATACCATAATTTTACATAAAAATCAATTAAGAAACTTTTATTGACTTTTTGAAAAACTTAAGTTATAATATCTATTGTTAATTACATATGGCGACGTAGCTCAGTTGGCTAGAGCATTCGGTTCATACCCGAAGTGTCAAGAGTTCGAATCTCCTCGTCGCTACCATTATTCCCTTAGAACCGAAAGGTTTTAAGGATTTTTTATTTGTTGTAAAAGTCTGAGAAGTATAAAAAAATAGATACTTTTTTTTTTTTTCAAATTAAAAATCTCTCAAATACTTATGATTTCTGCCAGTTTTGTGCCAAAAATGAGCAAAATAATAAACTCTTTTGATTTCTCAAAAGAGTTTATTATTTATTTTTCTAATTGCTCATGGCCTCTATGATTTTTCCTTCTAAAGCTTTTTGTTGACTTGCATTTAGTTTATCAGATGTTCTTATTAATGTAGTTCCAACTACTCTGTGTGATCCACTTGAAAAAATTCCTCCATCAAAAGCTGCTAAATATTCTTCCCTTTTATGGGCATCTTCTTCATTCGCATATACCTCTATTGCTCCTCCAGCTTGAGTTCCTTTACCAATTACTGATTTATCTTCAGTATATATAGTTGATTGATTAACATTACTACTTTCAAAATAAACTGTAGCTGTATATCCTCCTGCTTTATTTAGTTGACCATTTGGATCATGATCTTCTGTAACAGCTGCACTATTCACGATCTCATCGACTGTGGCCAATTTAGAAATAATGTATTCACTTGTAGGATTTACAAATTTTTTATATTTTTCAATACTATCTGATAGTTTTTTCGTTTCATCTTCTAATTTTGCTAAATATTCAGTATAGTCAACTTCCTTCTTTCTTAATTCTTCTGTTTTGATTTTATAATCATCTTTATTATTGGTTGGTGCTTCTATTATTATTTTATTTGCTTGTGCTTCTTTAATTGCTTCTTTTGAGGAATCAATTAAAGATTCATCAATAGGCTTTTCATTAGAATCTATCAATTCCTGTAATTTTGCAACTGCATTATCAAGAGCCTCATTTTCTTTAATTATTGGGGTAGCAACTTCTTCATACTCTTTTTTTGCATCAGATAAAGGTTTAACTACTCCAAAAAAAATGCCTCCACCAATACAAGCAATGATCAATAAAACACTTACTAAAATAATAATTATTTTCTTTTTCATATTTTCTCCTTTTCTTTTACAAAAATTATACTATGTCATAAATCATATTTTAACTTAATTATAACACTTTATAGTCATTTTTAACAATTGTTTTTTCTCTCAAGATCAAATAATTCTTCTTAACTTTAAACTCCTTGTTTTACCACAAAAAGCTATAAAGTGTTGAAAAAAGAAAATAAATTCTTTTGAATAATCAAAAGAATTTATTTTCATATTAATCCACCCATTCCATTTCTTTTTCAACTTCCCAAAAACTTTTTCCATCCCATATTTTAGCCTCTAAGAATTTGTCAGCACATTCTTTTACACTATTAGGTGATTCTACTTCATATATCATTTCATCTGCACTTTTTCCATTTTCTTCATACTTATATACAAATAAATGTGCAACTTTATCTTCTGTAACATATCCTTCTATTAGATATTTTTTGCCTTCATAAAGAATATCTATTTCTTCACCATAACTTAAGCAGTCCATAAATTGATTAATATCGGTATTAATCATATAATTTGTCCTCCTAAAACAATTTTGCTAATTCTTCTTTTACTTTGTTTAAATTACTTGATGTTAATAATGGTATTAAGCTGTTTATTTCTTCAATACTTTTATCCCACCATTTTAATTTTTCCATTATATCAATTAATTCTTCATCAAATCTTTTTCTTATTGGTCTTGCTGGATTTCCTACAACTATTGTATATGGTTCGATATTTTTTCCTACTACACTATTAGCACCAATTATTGCACCATCTCCAATATGAACTCCTGGAAGTATAGTAACATTTTGTCCTATCCATACATCGTTTCCAACAATTGTATCTCCTTTAAGAGGCAAATCATTTTGTGAAGGTGGAACTTGATCCCAACCTTCTAATGTGTAAAATGGAAATGTTGAAACAGCGTTCATTTGATGATTAGCACCATTCATCACAAATTCGACGCCTTTACCTATTTGGCAGAACTTTCCGATTATTAATTTATCACCTATAAAATCATAAAAATGTGTAACATGACTTTCAAATTCTGAATCTACTATGTATGTAAAATCACCTACAACTATATTAGGATTTTTTATTGTAGGTTTAATATATATTTCTTCCTCATATCCTTTTATTGGATAAATAGTATTTGGATTAGGTATTATTCCATCTTTCATGTGTTTAACCTCTCCTTCTTATTTAACTTCTCTCAATTTAGATTAAACCATAGATTCTTTCTTTATTCAATATTAGTATTTTTCAACTTTTTTCAGCTTACATTCCCGAAAGCATTCCCCATATAATAAAAAAATAGAGGCTGGGTATGTAGTCCCATACCCAGCCCTATTTTGGGGAATGTAATTCTCAGTTGCCACAAAAAAACTTCCAATTTCTTGGAAGTTTTTTATTTCTTTTATTTCTTGTTTTTTCTAAAATTTGCAATACATAAAATGCCAATTCCAGTTGCTGCAATCAGTGCTGCAAGGCATATATTATCAAAAGTTTTAGGATTAATAATTGTTTGAGGTTTCTCTGGATTTTTCTTAATTTCTAATATTCCATTTTGGATTTTTAAAACATAGTTGTCAAATTTCACATCTTCAACTGTTATCTCATATTTACCAATTCTTTCCCCTTCTTTTCTAGAAATTTTAAGATTTGCTACTTGCTCTTTTATTTCATCCTCATATATTTCATTTTCATCAAATGAATATGTTAGTTCTGGATCTATTTCATCATATTGTTTTTCTTTATTATCTATTGTAATCAAAATTTCTTTTGGGTTTATTCTTAATATTACATTATTTAGTTCTATAGTTTCATAACCTTTAGAAGATTCTGCTTTGACATCAACTTTGATGCTCCCTACGTTAGTTATTTTTGGATTTTCTTCTGTCCATTCATCTTGCCCTTCTAGTCTATAATAAATTGTATATGAGTCAGTATATAACCCTTCTATAACAGCGATTCCTTTATGTTCTTTTGAATCATATATCCATTCAGTTTCTTCAAATTTAAGAATTCTATTAACAGGTTCTGGAACATCTGTTGTAGGATATAAATACTCGTGATCGCTTGAAGTATCACCACTTACTCCAAGTAGTGGATTTATAACAGCATTATCTGGAATATCTGTTCCAGGTGTAGATTTAGCTGAAAAGTATCCACCTTCACCTTTAACAATGTAATCACTTGCATCTTTAACAATAACACCAAAAGCTTTATAAGAATCAGGCATGTCCATATCATATGTTTCTGTGCTGTTAGCGTAATTGAATACATTAAGTATTGCTCCACCTTCCGTATTTACTAAATCAGACAAAACTGCTTGCATTAAATATCCATGTATATTAATAGAATTATTGTCATTCTTAACATCATCTATAGCATTTTTGGTTCCATCTGAATAGGCTTTGATAGTTGTGTTATTTGCATCTATTTCAAGTTCATGTATTGTTTCATTATTTGCTCCACTACCAACCCCTGAGGCTCCCCAGCCTCCTATAATTGCTTCAAAGTCTCCTCCGGTTATTACTATACTCAAATTTGTGTCTGCTCTATATTTTTGGCAATTAGGATCATTTAAACCAACTCCACTGCCTATACCTGCTGCGCCAGATTTCTCGTCACTACTACTAGCATATCCTTTAACAGTTCCAAAAGTTCCCCCAGTAATCTCTATATTACATTGTTCCACGCCATTTCCAGAACCTATACCTGATGCAAACATACCACCTTCAATGTTTTCAAATGTTCCTCCAGTAATTTTAATTATAGATTGATCATAAGAAAGAGTTGGAGCTCCTGTTCTTTTGCTAGAAAGAGCTGCAGGTCCATAGCCTATACCAGGTGCACCTGTTCCTCCTTGTGCGTTGACAATTGTACCTCCTGTGATTTCTAATATTTGCAATCCTTGATATCCTGCACCAATTCCAGGTCCTCCTTGATATAGTGAGCCACTATTTCCATTACCACCTATAGCATTTTCAATTGTTCCGCCAGTTATTTTTATAAAAGCATCACATTCATATCCGCCACCAATGCCTGCTCCCAACCATTCGCTTTTAGCTTCTTTAATTATTCCACCATTTATCTCTATGTCTGCGAAAAAGAATCCTGGACCTTCTGTTCCATCTTTTGGTTTTGTACTTCCTATTCCAGAACCAATTCCTGCACCTCCGGCTCTTCCTTCTGCATGAACAATTGTTCCACCATTTATTATTATTTTTCCACTATCAGAATGGTTTCCACCGCCAATTCCGGCGCCTCCTCCATTTCCATCAGCAGTTATATTTCCACCATTGATAGTGATTGAGCCAAAAGAAGTTGTATTAGCCTTTCTTTTATCATAAATAGTAGCAGTTCCAATTCCAGCTCCTCCACTACCAGAAGTCGCAATTATTGTTCCTCCATTAATAGTAATATTTCCAGACAAACTACCATTGGTTACATCTCCACCAATTCCTGCTGCATTACCATTTCCAGATGCAGTTAGTTTTCCATCTCCTTCAAATATTGCATTAGCTAGTACACCATTTTTATTTGCAACTTCAATTCCTGCATAGTTATTGCTTGATGTTAATTGGTTTTCGCCTTCTAATGTAATTGTAGCAGTTATCCCTTCTTTAATTGATATAGCGGCTCCGCTTGCTGCATTAATTGTTAAATCTTTTAATTTAACTTTAGCATCTCCTTCAATAGAAATGCAATCAGTGCTTGTGCCACTAATTGTTAATTCACCATTATGTATAACTAATTTTCCTGAATTATATTCGTAACTAGCATCTTCTGTATTTTTGTCCACTTCAAAATTTCCCACAACATCAGCTATTACTAATGAATTTGTTAGTATGCATAAAATCAGTAATACTACATTAATAATTACTAGTTTTTTTCTCATTTTTTAGCTCCTTTTATTTCAAAATCATTATAACATTAAGTATAAATAAATCAATTAAAATAATAGGTATTAAAAAAAATGTAAAAACAATTTAATAAGGCATTTTAATTATTGAATTTTTACTTACAACTATATTAGGATTTTTTATTTGTCTAAACAAAATAAGAGCCCCTCGCACTGTTGTGCGAGGGACTCAGTACCTGAACTGGTTAGATTATTACAATCCAGATCAGTGAGGCCAAAACCCCACTGAAACCTGCCAATATAGGCCCACGTCCTCTGGCGGTCAGTCTATGGAAAACCCAGAGATACAAAGCTCTAACCGATCTTCCGATCAGCCGAAGCAATCTCCCGATCCCCGTGAACATATTCCTGATGAGCCAGCCGAAACCGCTCAGCGCCGCCGTGTGAGTTCTGTCGAGAGCACTACCCACATGGTCGTGGCCAGTAACCGCTGAAAGACACAGTCCCAATCCCAGGAACATAATGAAAATTGAACCAACAGTTACCAGGATACTTTCGAGACTGCCAAGAGCAGCAGGCATAAGAGACTTGATAAAAAGGTAAGCAGCGTAGATGATCATATAAATCTCCTCCATGTACATTTTTCAATGAGCTCTCAAATAATTATACCATTTTCTGGGTATTATGTCAATTTCTTTACCTTCTAGCCTCTTATTATTAAATTAATTATTTACAGTATCTACTCCTCTTTCATTCATTACTTCTAAACTTAACACTTCTAAGTAGTAGTAATCTTGAAAGTCAGATGTTTCATCATTTCCTTTAGCTAATGTACCAATAACTTTAATCCAATCCTCTTTTGCTGTAAATTCTCTATCAATATTTCCTTTTAATTGATATTCCATATAAGAATAACCTTCAGGACAATATACACAAACATTAGAAGTAGAATATCTTCCAACAAATGTCCAAGGTAAATTCTCTAGATACATTCCTTCAATTTCTATATTCTTATTCATATAGTTTTCAGAATTAAGATACATGTCATTTATAGTTGTATCGTAATAATTCTCTCCTATAACAAGATCAGACTTATATTCTTTTCCATCTATTGAATAAAGGATACCATCATCTAATTCTTTCTTTTGATACACAACAGCTTCTGTTGTTGCTTCTTCTATATCCTTATTTTCATTCATCTCATTTACAACATTCATATTCTTGTTGTAGGTATTATCTACTACATTACTATTTTGTTTATTACCTTTAGTATTAGCAAAATAAATTGCAACTCCAACTGCTATAATAAATACTATAAGTATTATTATCCATAGTAGTTTTTTCTTACTCATATACTTTTCTCCTAATCGTGGATTATTTTATCTATTATAGAAAATAGAATAAATAAAACTAAATTTACTATTACTATCATCGCGCCTGTACTAATATTATAAATATATGATAGATATATTCCTATCAAGAAAGATACGATGCTTACAATAGCAGAACTAATTACTACTTTCTTAAAAGATTTAAATATTCTCATCGAAGTTAAAGCTGGGAAAATTATAATACTACTAATAAGCATAACTCCCATCATTCTCATTCCAACTACAATAATAAGAGCAGTAAGAACAGCAATTATACTTGTATATCTTTTAGCTTTTAGTCCACTTGCTTTAGCAAACTCTTCATCAAAAGTTACTACAAAAAGCTTTCTATAATAAATAATAAATAAAGCTGCAACTATTATGCTTACTATAATACTTAAAACAACATCTGATTTGCTCATTGCTAAAATACTGCCAAACATAAAGTTACACACATCTGTATTCATACCAGTAGTAAGAGATGTAACTGCTACACCTATTGCCAGAGCTGAACTAGATATTAAAGCAATAGCACTATCACTTTTAATCTTACTATTGTTTCCTATTTTTAAAAGAACTATGGCTGCAATAGTAACACAAGGAATCGCTATATATAATGGAGATGTTGCTCCAAAAGCAGTTGCAACTGTTAATATTCCAAATCCAACATGAGATAAACCATCTCCTATCATACTATATCTTTTAAGGACTAAGCTTACTCCTAAAAGAGCTGCACATAAACTAATTAAAATTCCAACAAGTAATGCTCTTTGAATAAAAGCATGACTTAGCATTTCTGAAATTGTTCCTATCATTTCTTGGCACCTCCTTTTTTGTAGTCTTTAGTTGTTCCCTCAAAAGTAACTTCTCCATTTGATAATTCTATAACTGTATCTGCATAACTTAAAGCTCTTTCAATATCATGAGATACCATTAAAATAGTAATCTTATCCTCTGTCTTTAACTTATCTAATAATTCATATATTTGTTTAGCAATTGTTGGATCTAATCCATTAGTTGGCTCATCTAGAATAATAATATCTTTAGTCGCACATAAAGCTCTTGCTATTAAAACTCTTTGTTGTTGTCCACCAGAAAGATCAGCAAAACATTTCTTTCTAATGTCATAGATTCCTAATCTTTCCATTACTTGTTTTGCTTTTTCTTTATCTTCTTTTTTATAAAAAATACTTCTTACATTATTAGAAATTGTTCCAGATAATACTACTTCTTCAATAGTAGCAGGAAAATTAGTTTGAATATGACTCTTTTGAGGCAAATATCCTATACGTCTATCTGCTTTAATCTTTCCAGTATATCCTTTATTTAGTCCTAATATACATTTTATTAAAGTACTTTTTCCAGATCCATTCTCTCCAACTATACATGTAAAAGTTCCTTTTTGAACTTTTAGATTCACATGTTTTAAAGTATCTTTTTTAGCAGGATAGCTAAAACTTAAATCTTTTATTTGAATTAAATCCATTACTTTCTCTCTTTCTTATTGAAGGGCTTTCTTTAAAACATCAATATTTCTTGTCATTAAGCTAACCCATGTTTCTCCATTATTAAAATCTTCTAAGCTAACATTATGAAGTGTTTGAATTTGCATTGTTTCTGCTCCAGTTTCTTTAGCAATAGTCTCAGCCACTTTTCCAGGGTTTAATTCTATATAAAGAATAACTGGTATTTTTTCTTCTTTTACTTTATTTTGAATATATGCAATAGTTTTAGCAGATGGATCCGTTTCAGTACTACATCCATCAAATGCAGCTGTAACTTTTAAATGATAATAATCCATAAAATATTGCATTGGCATTTTATCTGCAAACACTAATCTATCTCTTACTTTATTATCTACAATCTCTTGAATCTTTTTATCTACATCTTTTATTTGATCAATATACTTATCAGCATTTTCTCTATAACTTGATGCATTTTCACTATCTATTTCTTCCATTGCTTTTTCTAAGCTATTTACCATTTTAATCGCGTTTTCTGGTGAAGTCCAAATATGTTCATCAAAATCTCCTTTTTCGTGTTCTTCATTGTCATGTTCATTCTCTTCAGCACCATCGACTTCTTTTTCTTCAATAGTATCAACAAATTCTGATATACAAACAATTTTTTTGCCATTTGTATCATAAGAGTCTAAAACTTTTTCAGACCATTTTTCCATTTTTCCACCAACATAAACAAATAAGTCTGCCTCTTGTATTTTAATTAAGTCTCCTGCTGTTGGATCATAGCTATGAGCATCTTTACCAGGTCCTAATAAAAATGTAAGCTCAACATCTTTATTATCTCCTATAATAGCTCTTAAAAAGTCATAATTTGCAAAATTACTAGCTACCACTTTATATTTAGCTTTATTTGAATCTGTTCTTTTGTTTCCACCTATTACGATTGCTGCACAAATTCCAACTATTATTAGAATTGCAAGTATGCTAAGTAATACCTTCTTTATTTTCATTATCTAAACTCCTAAAATCTTATTTAGAACAATTATCACATGTTCCATAAATAATTGTATTATGATCTAAATTAAATCTATGTTCTTCTTTTATATGTTTATCTATATCTTCAAATTCTTTGCATTTTACATCTATTGCTTTTCCACAATTTTTGCACTTTAAGAATAAATGATTGCTATTTTCTTGTGGAGCATATTGATAATACTTAGTATGGTTTCTAGTCTCTACTCTTACTAATTCTTTTTGTTCTGCGATATTAAGAAATCTATAAATAGTTGTAAGGCCTACTACTTGCTTACTTTTTTTCATATATTCAAGTATTTCTTCTGCACTAACAAATTTATCTTTATTTTCTAAAAGATAGTCCATAATAACTTTTCGTTGTCCGGTTTTATAATTAATCATTTTTATTTCATCTCCTCAATTTGAAAACCATTTTCAATTTTACAACTTTTTCGTTCTTATGTCAATAAAAGAGTGCATCTTTGCACTCTTTTATTATCAACTATTTACTATTTTTTATTATGTTTAATACTCTTTTATTATTGTACTTTTTCACCATTTACATATAGAGATAGTGTTTCATCACTCACATTTTCATTACTTACTATTAAAGTTTTAAAATCTTCTTTGGCTTCAAAAGACACAATTACATCTACTTTTGAGAATTGATCAAATGAAGTATTATATTTAAATTGACAAAATTCATGTATTTCATCATCACTTCCAGGAGCTTGTTTTCCAAATTGATTACATGGAAAATCTAGTATTTCTAATCCTTTATCATGATATTCTTTATATAGTTTTTCTAAGCCTTCATATTGTGGTGTAAATCCACAACCAGTTGCTGTATTTACAATAAGTAATACTTTTCCTTTAAAGTCTGCAATTGAAACATCTTCTCCGCTTCTATTTTTTACTTTACAATCATATATTGACATATATTTATCTTCTATCCCTATCTTTTTACTTTTATTTTATCTTTATTATTAATTCTAAATTTATCTTACCCAATTTTTATAATCTTCCTCAGTTTCTTTTCCATTAAATCTTTTACCACTAACAAAGTTTAAATCAGGGAAATTATTGTTTAGACTTTCATATGTTGAATCAATAGAAGAAGATCCACTTGTTACAAATACATAAATATTCTTTCCTGTCATATCATTTTCTTCTAAGAATTTATCAATAATAGTTGGTTCTTTATACCACCAAATTGGAAATCCTAAACAAATGGTATCATATTCATCTAGATTAGAAACTTTGCTTGCTATATCAGGCTTAATACTCTCATTCATTTCAATAGATGATCTACTTTGTTTACTCATCCAATTTAAATCTTCGTCTGTATACTTTTCTACTGGTTCAATTTCAAATATGTCTCCATCAATTGCTGTTGCTATTCTTTGTGCAACGCCTCTAGTAACACCACTTGCTGAAAAATAAGATACTAATACTTTGCTCATATTCTTCTCCTTTTTTATTTATATTTTTTACTACTTGTACTTATTTTTTTATATTTCTAGTTCAATTTATAATTTGTTACTAATTCTATTTTATCTTTCTATATCTTCATCTTTATCTTTATCTTTTTTCTTTTTATCTTCTTCATCAATTTCTTCTTCTGGCTTTTCAGGATTATACATATCTAACTTAAATCCTAGTCCTTTTCTTACTGGTCTTCCTTCTCTATCTAATAATTTGTCCAAATCACTTACTATTATTCCATTTGAAATAATTTTATTTCTTCCAATTTCATATCTTGTAGAAAAGGCTTCTGAATTAATAGCAATCATTCTTCTTCCATCTTCATTTTCATATTCTGCAACTTCTTCTACCATAGGAGGAAGATCTGATTGACTTTTCATTTTTAAATCTATTTTTCCTTGTGCATTTGTTTCCGCTTCATAAACAAATACTTGTGAGTCAAAACTTCTTCCCATTGAACAAGCGACTATTAAATATTCTTTATCATCTCTTCTTACAAATGTTGCTCCATTACAAGATGAATTTATACTAAACTTTTGATTTAATACTAAATCATTGTTTTCTCCAAAGTCAAAAACTCTAATAACAGACATACTAGGAAAAGGAATCCACGTTCCAACAAGCAATTGATTTTTGCCATCTTCTGTTTCTCGTAATGAAACAAATGATGAATCACATCCACAATCCATATGATAGTCATAGTCTATTTTGGCTTGTTTTATTCCTTTTTCTTTACCATTCTTTGCCGCTTCTTTAATCTTTTCTAATGAAATAACACTAATTACTTCATCCCCACTTTTAGCAATATATACATTTTCATCATCTACAGCAATTCCACCCACATGGTTTTTATCTGAAAGCTCAATAGTCGTTAATATCTTTTTACTCTCTTGATCTAATACAATAATAACTGAATTATGTGGTTCATGCTCTTTTTCACTATCTAGTTTTTCTCTATATTCTTTTCTATATGAATGAAGCAATAAATCACTTTTATATCCATTTATTCCATCATAAGCTGTAACTAATATTAGTCCATCTTTGAAGGCTAGTCCTTGTGGAACCATAGTATCACAAGTTTCTTCTCCAACTTGAAGAGATAGAATCTCTTGCTGAGAAATCTCTGTTCCCCTTGAGTTTAATAAATCAGGATAATTGTTCAATATACTATTATAATGAGAAG
>DGSM01000071.1 GCA_002393975.1 Clostridiales bacterium UBA4362 | reverse complement strand
GAGAGCCAACCGGAGGACAACCAACTGGAGGACAACCAACTGGAGGACAACCAACCGGAGGACAGCCAACCGGAGGAGAACCAACTGGAGGACAACCAACCGGAGGAGATAACACTCAAAGACAATGGACACCAGATCAAAAATCAAGAAGATTCTTTGATTCATGGAACTAGTAATAAATAGATATAAAAAAGTAAAAAAGAAACATTTTTTATGTTTCTTTTTTATTATAAAATCGTTAAAAAATTGACATTAATATAAGCAAAAAGTTATTATATTATTAAATGAAAATGTACTAAAGAGGAGATAACTCTGTGCTAGTAAGACTTTTTAATATCGATAAGATGTATAAATTGAATCTACCTGATACAGTTAGTGGTAATTACTGGATTAATGATGAACAAACAGGTGAAAAATTAGTAAATATAGTTGCTGAAAATAATAATTGGGTTGTCAGAAGCAATAGTATTACTAAAGTGTTTTCTGTAAGCTCAGAAGGTAATCAATTAGTTGTAGTGCCAGAAACTACAGTTAGGTTAAACACAATTTTATACATGCAGATAAATACGAGATTAAAAGATGGTATTTATTATCTTCTAGCGGAATCATCTGAGATTGGTGATGTTTCTCACTATTCATTAAAAATGGAAAGAAAATTTGTTATCGGAAAAGGTGAAGATACTGATATACAAGTTTCTAACTATATAATTGCTGATAAACAGATTGAGATTGATTACAAAGATAATGGTATTTTTGCTAGAAACATGGATATAAGATATCCTATATTTGTTAACAACGAACCATTAAAAGAAAACTTTAAAGCCATAGAGAATGGGGATACTATTTTGGCATTTGGTCTTAAAATAGTATGTATTGGAAATAATATTTTTTTGAATCAAAATCCAAATAAACTTAAGATTAATTATAACTTCTTTAATGATGTTCATTTGCCAAAGGAATTTTCTAACTTAAGACCTGAAGATGAAGATGATAGTGACATATATTCAGAAGATGAGTATTTTTCGCGTGCGCCAAGATTGATTAGTGTTGTTGAAACTGAAACATTTAAGATTGATAATCCACCATCACCACAGAACTCAAATTCAACACCAATATTGTTAGCCATGGGTACGATGTTGGGAATGTCACTGCTAATGGTAATAAGATTTATTAATAATGTTCAAACTAATGTAGAAAAAGGTACGGATAATACTAGACAATTTAGAATGATAGTTATTGTATTTGTTATAAGTTTTTTAACTATGTTGTTACTTCCTATAGCAAGTAAGGTATACACGAAAAAAGCACGCGAAAATCGTGAAAATGCGAGACAGAAGAAGTATCAAAAGTATATTAACAGAAAGATGAAAGAAATTGAAACAATCAAAGATAAGCAGAAAAAAATATTATATAGAAACTATTTATCGGCTAATGATTGTGAAAAGATTATATTAAATAGAGCTGAAAGACTTTGGGAAAGAACTCCTGGAGATTACGATTTTATGAGTGTCAGATTAGGCATGGGTGATGTAGATGCTAAAATTGATATTAACTATTCAGAAGATTCTTTCACTATGGATGAAGATAATTTAAAAAATATATTACATTCTGTTACGAATATGTCTAGAAAGATATCTAACTCACCAATTGGAGTTTCTTTATTCGAAAATAAAGTAACAGGTATTATTAGTAAAAATACGAATGAAGAAAATAAAGAGTTTATCAGAAATATTATACTTCAGTTAATGACTTTTCAAAGTTATACTGATTTGAAATTAGTCTTTTACTTAGATAAAGACAAATATGATGATTGGGACTTTGTGAAAATGCTTCCATATGTATGGGATGATGAAAAGAAAGTAAGGTTCTTTTCCGATAATCCTAGAGATAGAAAAGAAATAGACAATTATCTAATGGAAATCTTTTCCGAACGAGAGTCTCAAGGGGAGAATAGTAACAAGAGAATAAATTCTCCTTATTATTTGATAATTACAAATAACTATAGATTAGTTGAAACGACACCTTTAATTGTAAGATTATTAAAAAATCCAAATAATTATAGTTTTGGATTATTATGCTTAACTAAAGATTTTATGCAATTACCTAAGGAATGTGAACTTTTTATTAATATTGAGGGAGATAAAGGAGTAGTCTTCGAAAAAGAAATTTCTACAAAAACTAAGATTGACTTTTTATGTGATGAAACTAACTTGGAAAAAGACTATGATTTAATTATTAGAAAATTAGCCAATATACCTGTTAAGGTTACTGAAAAGAAAACATCAATGTTACCTAACACGTTAGGTTTCTTACAAATGTATAATGTAGGAAGAATGGAACAGTTAAATATACTTGATAGATGGAAATATAACGATTCGGTACTATCGCTAAGAGCACCATTAGGAGTAGACCCAAATGGTGACGAAATTTATTTAGACATACATGAAAAAGCAGATGGGCCTCATGGACTAGTAGCTGGATCAACTGGTTCAGGAAAGAGTGAGTTTTTAATTACTTATATATTATCTTTAGCAGTAAATTACTCTCCAGATGATATAGCGTTTGTACTTATTGACTATAAAGGTGGAGGTTTAGCTAATGCGTTTGAACGTGAAGGAGTTAGATTACCTCATCTTCAGGGAACAATTACCAATATTGATCTTTCAGAGTTAAATCGTTCATTAGCTTCTATAGAAAGTGAATTAAAAAGAAGAGAAAGAATATTTGCTAAGGCACTAGATATAGTTGATGAAGGAACGATGGACATTTATAAATATCAAAGATTATATCATGAAGGAGTAGTTAAGGAACCTATACCTCATTTACTAATAATATCAGATGAGTTTGCAGAATTAAGACAACAACAACCTGAATTTATGAAACAAATTATATCTGTATCAAGAATTGGTCGTTCATTAGGGGTTCATTTGATTTTAGCTACGCAAAAACCATCTGGAATTGTTGATGACCAAGTAAAAAGTAATACAAAATTTTATATATCCTTAAAGGTTCAAACTGACGGAGATAGTGTTGATGTTATTGGAACACGTGATGCAGCAAAAATTAAGCAGTCAGGACAATTTTATATGAAAGTTGGTCCAGATCAACCTTTTATAGGGCAGTCAGCATGGACAGGAATTAACTATACACCTAAGGATATAACTACTAAAACTGTAGACAAAACGATTCGATTTATTTCTGATACAGGAAAATCAATTAAAGAAGCAACTGATCATATAGAGAAAAAAGATACAGTTAAACTTGGTCAAGAATTAACGAATATTGAAAAATATATAATGAAAATAGCAAAAGATGAGAATTATCAAAGTAGAAGATTATGGTTAAAAGCTATTCCAGAGAATATTTATATAAATGATTTGATTCAAAAATATAATATTAAAAACGAATATGGAATTATTAATCCTCTTGTTGGAGAGTATGATGATCCTGCAAATCAAAAACAATATCCTTTGAGAATCAATTTAACTGATAAAGGAAACTATTTGATTTTTGGTAATGCTAATAGTGGTAAAGAATCATTCATAAGCACGATGTTATATAGTATTATTTCCAATCACTCACCTGAAGAAGTTAATATATATATAATGGATTTTGGTAGTGAAGCTTTAAGAGTATTTGGTAAAGCTCCTCAAGTTGGAGAAGTTGCTTTTACAACTGAAGGTGAAAAAATAAAAAGAATTTTTAACTATATATCAAAAAAGATAGACGAAAGAGCAAAAACGTTATCGGAATATAATGGTGATTATGATTTTTATCTAAAAAAAGGTGGAAAACCAATGCCCGTGATTTTATTAATAGTCAACAATTATGTGGCATTACGCGAGAGTTTTAATGATGCTTTTGATGATATTTTTTATAGAATAACTAGAGATGGAATGAAATCTAGAGTAATAGTAGTGAACGTTCTTTCAGCAGATAGAGAAATGCGCTATAGATTGGTAAATAATTTTATAAATAAAATAGTTTTAAGAATGAATAGTAGAGAAGAATATGTTGGAGCTTTAGGAAAAGGACCAAACATTTTTCCAGCTAATTATTTCGGAAGAGGTCTTTTACAAAGAGACCGACTTTATGAATTTCAGACAGCGAAACCTACTGTAATAGAAAATTACAATGAGCTTCTTACAACAACAATTGAAGAGCTTAATAAAAAGTATACATCTAAAGCTCCGGCTATAAAGACTCTTCCATCTGTTGTCTCTATAAAAGATTTAGGAAAGATTGAAAATGATTATACTAAAATCCCTATTGGTTTAACTAATAGTACTATAGATCCTTTTTACTATAATTTTACTCAAAGATACATTAATTTGCTTGCTGGAAGAAATGCTGAATTTATTATGGAATCCGCAGAAAGCATTGCGGATATAATGAGAGGAATACCAGGTGTTGGAGTAGTATTTTTAGATGGTATGGATTATTTAGAAAACAACAATCTAACAGTAAAGAAATATGATGAATTTGCTAAGCAGATATTGGAATATATAAATGATCCAAACATTATACATATTTTTGTTTTTCTATCAGGTATTTCAAAAGCTTTTCCTTCAGGAAGTGAAGAATTTAAGAAATTTGTAGAAATACTTAAAAACTTTAGTGAAAACGGAAAGATTAATTTCATCTGGGCTGACTCACAAGATGCTATAAAGAATTTTGACTATGATCCTTGGTTTAAGGAACTTGTGGATAAATTTTATGGTATTTGGTTTGGTAATGGAATAAGAGAACAGATGATGATAAGAACAGATCTGCCTGATATGAGTATGAACAAACTTGGAAATTCTATGGCTTTCGCAATTACGCCTAAAAGTTTAGCTTTGTTTAAAGCGGTCGGAATAGGAGGCAAAAATAATGGATAGAGTGTTAGTAAAATTAATAATCCCTATGCTTGGAAAATCATATTATGTATGGCTTCCTGCTCATAAAAGACTTTATAGTATTATTAATTTGTTGATTAAATCTATAAATGAACTAAATAATAATAGTTTCTCTACATCAAGTACCCCTCTTTTATATGATAAAGTAACATCAGAACCATATAATATAAACTTAAGTATTAAAGAGACAACTATAAGAAATGGAAGCGAATTGATATTGATTTAATAAGTGTTGACAAATATAAATTGCAAATATATATTTAAAAAAATAGGAGGTTATTATATGGCAATTATTGATAATGTTGATTACGAAGGAATTCCAAGCAAAGCAAAAAGAATGCGCGAAGTTGGACAAGATATGAACAGAAAGCTTGTTAAAATTTACAATGATGTAGATACTATGCATAATCATTGGTATGGAATAAGATATAATGATTTGCAAAAGTCATTTAATGAGCTTGTGCCAAGTTTAAATGACATATTAAAACTAGTTGTTGATGAAATACCATTTGCATTAGAAAATGTAGCAAACAACTATTCTAAAGCAGATAAAGGTGTTCCTGTTACATCTGCAGTAAGTACTGCTCCAACTCAAATACAATTATTGGGTATTAAGAACGATGTTGGAATGAGATTTATTACAAATGAAGTTGCAACTATTCATGCAAATATAAAAAAAGGATTTGAAGACGTTGTAGATGCAATGAATGAAATTCAAAGAGTATTCTCACAAGTTAACTGGAGTAGTGATGCAGCAACTGCATATAGAACTAAATTTGGAAGTTTAAAAACTTCAATTATTAACCAAATTAATGATATTAATGCTAAGTTTGATACAAGTATGCAACAAACAGAGCAAGATATTCAAAATGCGGAAACTGCAAATACAGTAAACTAATAAATTTTACAATAAGAAAGTATAGATACATTTATATGATATCTATACTTTTTTTGTTGACAAAAAAATAGGGTATCTATATCATAAAATGGTACAAGTGGATAAGTAGGTTAGAAGAGAGGATAAAAGAATTGTTAATACGTTTATTAAGCAATAAAAGAATGTATAAACTAACACTTCCAGATGAAGTCCATGGAGACTATTGGATTAGTGATGAAAGTGTTGAACCTTCAAGAAAATTAATAAATGTTAGAGGAATTAATAATCAATGGATTATTAGCAGTAATTACAATGTACAGATTGGAATGTATGAAACAGGGGAATCTGGAAAACTAGAATATACTGCGCTTAATAATGCTGCCTTAAAAGAATATAGTTTATACTTTTTGAAATATAATAATAATGAAACCTATTATTTAATCTCAGAACCTATAAATTCGGGAAACTTATATCACTATAAGCTTAAAGGTATAGAAAGTTTTACAATAGGAAGAAGCCAAAAAAATGAGATTGTATATTCAAACAGCCAAATAGAAAATGAACAAGTATCATTTGAAAACAAAAGCGGGTGGTATGTTAAAAATCTTCATCCAGAAATTCCAATTTTTATTGATGGAGATCTTCTAACAGAAGCAGAAAGGAAACTTACAAACGGAAGTACAATCTATATACTTGGATTAAAACTAATACTAATTGGAAATGAGTTATTTTTTAATAAAACAAATTATGCAGTAGTAATTAATTCTCCAAAACTAGTTATAGATAATTCAAAGAGTTTTCCTCGTATGCAAATGGAAGACGATGATGATTCGGATTTATATAAAAATTCTGATTATTTTGTTAAGATACCAAGAATATCAAATATTATAGAAGAAACTAATATTAAAATCGATGAACCACCAAAAAAACAAGATGATAATTCACAACCTATGTGGTTAATGCTTGGCTCATCTATGACAATGGGAATAATGATGCTTATTTCTACTATGGTATCAATAAATCAAAGCAAAAATAATCAAGATTCAAGAGTATCAACATACTTGGCGATAGGTTTTGCAGTAATCATGCTTCTAAGTATGGTGCTATTTCCAATATTAAATTATAGATTTGATGATATAAGAAAAGAAAAAGCAGAAAAAAAGAGACAACAAAAATATCAAAGATATTTAAATAAGAAATATAAACAAATAGATGCAACTTTAACAAAACAAAGAGGCATATTATTTCAAAATTATTTAAATAATGAGCAATGTTCGCAAGTAGTTCTAAGAAAAACCAATAGACTTTGGGAAAGATCTTCTGAAGATGAAGATTTTATGACTGTAAGGATAGGAAGAGGAGAAGTAAAATCAAAAATAAAGCTTACTTATTCTGAAGAACATTTTTCTTTAGAAGATGATGACTTATTAGAATCTCTTCATAAAGTCGAAGCTAAATCTGGAGTAATAAAAGATGCACCAATAACACTAAACTTAAATGAATCTAATATAACGGCAATTATAGATGAAAATGCTGAAGATAGAATGAACTTTATAAAGAGCATTATACTTCAATTAGTAACATTCCAAAGCTATGATGATTTAAAGATTGTGCTATTCGTTGAAGACAATAACAATGAGCAATGGAATTTCTTAAAGATGCTTCCACATAATTGGAATAATTCAAAGACAATAAGATATTTTGGAAATGATTATGAAGAAATAAAAGAATTAGAGTCAGAATTAATCTTAGAATATAAGGAAAGATTAAATCAAAATGAATTTAATGGAGACAATTCAAAATCACTCTATCAACCATATTATTTGATCATTACAGATAATTATTTAGGAATTCAAGATTTACCTTTAATAGAAAACATAGTTAACAACAAAGCAAATGTAGGTTTCGGGTTATTAACTCTATCAGATCAATTTAATAATTTACCTGAAAAAGCCAAGAACTTTATAAATATACAAGAAGAAAAAGGAATATTATTTGAACATAAACTATCTTCTGAAAGCCAACAATATTTCATGGTTGAAGATAATAAGATTCAAGATGTAGATAGAATTATTTATCAACTTGCAAATTTGCCAATCAAATTAAAAAAGACATCAGATGCCATATTGCCTAATATGCTTACATATCTTCAAATGTATAATATAGGAAGAATAGAACAATTAAACATTTTAGACAACTGGAGAGATTCAAATTCAGTGGTATCTTTAAAAGCTTTAATAGGTAAAGATTCAACATCAAGACCGATATACTTAGACATACATGAAAAAGCACAAGGAACTCATGGATTAGTAGCTGGTTCAACTGGTTCTGGAAAGAGTGAGTTTTTAATTACTTATATTCTTTCTATGGCAATTAATTATTCTCCAGAAGATGTAAACTTTGTAATTATAGATTATAAAGGAAGCGGTTTATCTAGTGCTTTTGATAGAGCTGATATGAAATTACCGCATCTAGTTGGAACAATAACTAATATTTCTACATCAGAGCTTGAAAGATCATTATTATCATTCCAAAGTGAGTTAAAGAGAAGAGAAAAAATCTTCAATGAGACTGTAAATACAGTAAATGAAGGTACAATGGATATATATAAATATCAACGTTTGTACCACGAGGGATTGGTGAAAGAAGCTTTACCGCATTTGATAATAGTATGTGATGAATTTGCGGAGCTAAAACAACAACAACCTGATTTTATGGAACAATTAGTTAGTATTTCCAGAGTAGGACGTTCATTGGGAGTTCATTTAATATTATCAACCCAAAAACCACAAGGCGTTGTGGATGACCAAATTAGAAGTAATTGTAACTTTAGAATTTGTTTAAAAGTTCAGGACAAAATGGACAGTATGGATGTTATAGAAATAACTGATGCTGTAAAGTTGCAACAAGCAGGTCAATTCTACATGAGAGCAAATAATGGAGAGCCAATACTTGGCCAATCAGGATATGCTGGAGCAAAATACTTACCTCAAGATATTTCTAAAAAGAAAGTTGATAAAACACTTAAATATATTTCTAATACAGGAAAAATATATAAAGAAGTAACAGATCATGTTGAGGAAGCAAAACAACCACAAGGAGAGCAATTAACTAGTATTGTAAAATACATAGTTGAAATGTCTGAAAGCAAAGGATATAAGACAAGACAATTATGGCTTAATAATATTCCAGAGGATATTTATGTGGATAATATTAAGAAAAAATATAGCATAAAGCCAATAGAAAATGAGATAAAACCTATTATTGGTGAATATGATGATCCATATAATCAAACTCAAGGAGTAGTCCAACTAGATCTTACAAATAAGGGCAATGTACTTATTTATGGCTCTGGAGACAGTGGAAGAGAAACACTTTTAGATAGCATGATTTATAGTATTATTACAAATCATTATACTGAAGAGTGTGAACTATACATCATGGACTTTGGAAGCGAGAGTTTAAAAATATTTAAAGGAAGTCCACAAGTAGGTGACGTTGTATTTCTTTTAGAAGAAGAAAAGATTCAACGTTTGTTAGATATGCTTGAAAGAGAGATTAAGAGAAGAACGAAAATATTATCTGACTATAATGGTAATTTCAAGATATATCAAAAGTTGAAAAAACAACCTATGCCTTTAATAGTTTTAGTTTTAAACAATTTCTCATCATTTGTGGAAACATATCCAGAAACGTATGATGATATATTAAATAAAATAACTAGAGAAGGAAACAAATGTGGAATAGTTACAGTTATGACTGTATCTTCATGTAGTGATGTAAGATATAGATTAACACAAAACTTCCCTGAAAAGGTTGCATTAAAACTAAACAATACAGATGATTATAGTACTATATTTAATATTAGCAGACATAGAAAACTAGACAATATATTTGGAAGAGGATTTATAAAACTAAATGATATTTATGAATTCCAAACAGCAAAGATAACGACACCAGAAAACTTTAACAATTATATAAAAACTACAATTGATAGTTTAAATAGTAAAGTAAAATTCAAGACGGTAGAAGTTCCAACTTTACCTGAAGTAGTTACAATTAATGATGTTAAATCAGCTATAGATAGCTATGAAAAACTTCCAATAGGAATAGAAAAAGACAGCTTAAATATTTACCAATATGATTTTTCATATAAACTAATCACTTTACTTATGTCTAGAAATAGAGATCTTACAAGAACATTTGGACAAAGACTATTTGAACTAATAAAAACTATGAAAAATGTTTCTACAATATCTTGTGATGCAGATAGTGAAGAAACAGATGATAATTATCAAGATTTTGACTCATTCATAGCTAAATTGGAAGAAGAAATAGATGATCCAGATGTAGACTATGTATATGCCTTAATAATTAACCTAGACAAGATGTCTAGTAATGATTCTAGTATAACAAGTCAGCTAGATGAAATTTTAGAAAAGGCTAAAGAATCTGGAAAATGTAGCATAATTATTAGTGATGACCCAAGTAGATTTAAAGGTCATGAGTATGAGTCTTGGTATAAAAATTATGTAGATGTTGATAGTGGAATTTGGTTAGGAAATGGAATTAAAGAACAATATCTATTCAATGTGGATTTTTCTATAGGTTCTGAAGTTAATAAATGTGGAAATGATTCTGCTATCGCAATTGCTCGTTCAAAGACAACAATAATTAAAGCATTAGGAATGAAAGGATAAAAATGGATAAAGTATTAGTAGAAATCTATGTTCCTGGTATGGAACAAGAATTTGATATGTGGCTTCCTATTCATAAAAAGATAGGCAATATAGTTAATTTGTTATTAAAATCATTAAGTGAGATGAGTGAAAATAATGTGATTACATCTGATGCTCCTCTTTTATATAATAGAGAATCTGCTTATCCATATAGTTTAAACTTAATGCTAAAAGATACAGATATAAAAAATGGAACAAAATTAATATTGGTTTAGATTATTTATACGGAGGATAAAATGCCAAACATTGGAGAAAAACAAATCATAAAAGATGAACGAACAATTTATGTTCAATACTATGTCCGTTCAGGATGGGTATCTGATGAAACATATAATGCATATGTTACCGATTTTAATGGTGCCGCACAAACTATAAATGATCATATAGATGATTGGAAAGAATTTGAGAGAAAATATAAGAAAAAGGAAAAAGAGATTAAAGATAATTTGAAAAATACAGCTACTTGGAAACAAGATGTTGTAAATGTAAGAACCTTTAGTAGTCTTCTTTCAAGTGCATCAGGCTCTTTAGATGGCGTAGTAGGAACGACAAAAAAGGGCTTAGAAACTATAGCTAATGAAGTTTCTGCGGATATTAATTCTGCAAAAGGTAATGCCAATTCGGCAATCTCTGCTATAGGAACTCTTAAAGGTAGAATAAACAATGATGTTGAAATTGCTTGGACAGCTAATAGTAAATTAACTAAAAAGGTTAATGATAATATAGATAAACAAAAGCTTTTAGTTAGAGACTTGAAAGAATTAATTAGAAAAATGAAAAAAGCAAGACTAG
>DGSM01000123.1 GCA_002393975.1 Clostridiales bacterium UBA4362 | reverse complement strand
AAGTGTTCAAAACTGTCAAAAAATTTCAGATTCTATAGGAACCTTTTTAAATCAATTATCAAAATTAATTGTTATGGAAAATAATTATATTAAAACTCATAAAGATACCCTTCATCCAGATGATGTTGATGAATCCTTAAATAATATTGAATCATTCAACGACACTATACATACTGTAGATAAAAACTTAAAATATAATTATCAAAATGAAGATATAATGTTTAGTTCATTAGTATATTTAATGCAAGATAGTTATAAAATAATTGATAATGTAGAAACAATGATTATTGAAGCAGATAAATTAGATTACCCATTTACCAAAAAGAAAACTTCATCTCATCATTCAAGCACCAGCAACTCTAGCTCTGCAGGATTAGCAGGTCTCTTTGCCCTTAATGAATTGAGTAAAAAGAAAAAGAGCCAAGAAAAAGATGAAAAACTAGAAAAAGAAATGGATGTTTATGGTCTAGAAGATTGGCAAAAAGAAGAAGTTAGAAAAGGTAATTATGATTCATGGAATTTTGAAGAAGAAGATTTAGAAGAAGATGATTATTTCCACGATGATAGTGACTAAAAATCATAGTTTTTAAATAAAAAGCCATAAGATGCTGAAAATCAGTATCTTATGACTTTTTATTTTTGTTTTCTATTTTCGACATTTTTCGACAAAATTCTTTATTATTCGACAAAATCATTATTCTGTCTCATTTCTTATAAAAAAAGCTATCATTGAGGATTTCTCCTCAATAATAGCTCATACTCACTATGCTTCAATTATGTTTCCATTGATGTCAAAAAAGATATGCTCATCTCCCTTTTTAGTTTCGATCGTAGGATAATGAAAGTTGCCAAATTTGTCCTTGACAATTCCGCCCAAGTGGATCCCATCATACTCGTTAGGAAGAATCTCTTTGCACTCATCTGAGAAGTATCTGATTAACCCTACTTTGAAAGACTTATTTGTTCTGAAGGTTAACAGCCGAAGTCCATCAAAAGATTCTGTATTCAGAAACTCAATATAGTCTCCTTCAAAAACTTTCTTCCCCCGAGAATTTAATAACTTGAATTTCTTGCCTCTAGTTGTATCCTTTTTAATCAAGAAACAGCTATTGCTATGATCATCGGACATTCCTACTTTAATGTAGTAATCATCAATATCAAAGTTTCCATGATAAATATTTTTTCCGGTAATACAATCCAGGATAAAATATCCAGGACTATTTGTTTGATAAATCGCATATCCATATTTTTCATAATAGCATGGCATAATGCGATTTATTACTCCAACATAATAGATTCTTACATCTGTTGCAATCTGCTTCCACTTTCCATTATTTCTGAAGTAGATTTTTCCTGTTCCAGGTTTCCGGCTTCTGACAAACATGCAGTATTTCCACACTGTTACAAGATCGTCTTCGCCTACTCCTTTAGGAAGTGATATAACTCTTCCTTCTACAATTGCTCCTTTCATTCTGTACCTTCTTTCTTTGGTGCTGGTTACTAGGTACTTATTCACATAGTGTTTCTCTTTTGTTTACCACAATTTAAATTTTAGCGGCAAATATCACTTGTTCTATTAATCACAAGTAATATCATCAAGATGTTTAAGCATTACGCTTTTCTATGTGTGTACTATATATTTTAGCTTAATTTACATAATTTGTCAATTTGACTAATCCCTAAAAAGAATGAACCCAAATTGCTACAATTTTTATCTAGCAATTTGGGTTCATTGTTTTATTATCTTTTACTCATAGTTAGCCATAAATACTTCTATAATATCATCTAAATTCTTATTATGATTATCCTTATCATAAATTAAATAAACATCATATTGTAAAGGATAATTCTCATCATCAATATCATAACCATTAACTTTAATAGACTTAACATTACTATTATCATACATCTTAGGAAAATATGAATTAAAAGCATACGCAATACCTTTACTATCTTCCCCTACCTTATCTACTATATCAGGCATAGTTTTTATCTCATAATGATTATTTTCTAACTTATTATTTTTCACTATACTCTCAAAGCAAGTTTGACTACCATTATTCTTTTCTAATTGATAAGTATTATAATCTTCATTATTTGAATTATAGATCTCTTGTATTTCTTCGATACTAATATTCTCTATTGTGTTTTCTTTATTTACTATAATTGCTAAAGGTTCCTTATATAATTTAATAAATTCTAAATCTTTATTTGAACTTTCAATTAACTCTTTTTGTTCTAACGATGGACCAGAAGCAATTATTATATCAGCTTTTCCACTTGCTATATCTTCATAAACATCACTAGTAGACTTCATTTCAATATTGTAGTGTAAATTATTTGAATCAATAATGTCTTTAGCTTTAGGGTAAAAAGCACTTGCCGCTTCAATATTAACATTACTACTAGTAAGAGCCATTACTGAAGTAATAACTAACCCAATTAGAAAAGATGTAAGATTATTTATTAAAGATAACTTAAGTCCAGATATCTTATTAAATAACAAAATCTTTTTAAAAATAATACCTTCAACTATGAAGACTATTACTTCCATAATAGCAACTACAATACAATATAATAAATCACTTCCATATATCTTAGTTATAGAAGCTAAAAACACAACCAAAGGATTAGTCAAAAAATTTACAGCAATAATAGTTATAATATCATTTCTTTTTCTTACTCCAACAATTAAAGAAACACTCAGTTCTATTATTAATGTTAAAACAAGAGAAACTACTAAACTTGTTATCATAGTATTTTTTCCTTTATGATATTTTGATATTTAATAAAGTCATCTTTATAATCTAAAAAATCTTCTTTTATAAATAACCTTTTTTAATCCTAAAAAAACTATGTTTCAAAAATTTTGGTATAAACTTAAGGATTTTAGTAAAAGAATAAAGCTCAAAATGTCCGAAGCCAAATTGCAAGTAATAGCCAATAGTAAGCCCTTATATTGTTTATCAGTTTTAATCATTACTGTATTTATCAACCCTTCAAGAGTAATTGTAAAAGCAAAAAACATTATTATATAAGTGAAATCTTCAAAAAGCTGGTTATGGTATAATAATAAAACAAAAAGTATTCCTATAGTTTTTGAGAATATTGTCCCAACAAAAACTGCTAACAATTCTTTTTTGTTTTTTGTAGCCCAAACAGCAATAAGAGTATGTATGATGGCAATTGCAATTATTATAGCTAAGATGGGTAATATTGTTAAAATTCCTTCTTTAAACCCATAAGTAACATGAACTACTTTTCCTCCACCAGCCGAAGGTATTGAAACCCCATAAGCAAATAATGACATCTTTAATTCTAATTCCTTTCTTTTTTATTTGCATTATCTTTTTTGTTAATAAAATAAATTATTATTAATGCTACAACAGATATCACAACTACAAATATAATTGATAATGCAATAGCCACAAAAAATATTGGTGAATATGAAATAATTTTTTTATCACCCCATCCTATTGCGTCCGCAAAAACAAATCTATTAAAGAAAAACATATTAGATACAATAACTATTAATAAGCTTAATACTACCTTTTTTACTTTATTTATCTTTATTAACATTTTCTGTAGTCACTCCTTCTACTTTATTTTCTTTATTTTTTTTATTTACAAAATAAATAATGACTAAAGCAATAGCAGCAGGAACAATGCTAAAACCAACTAAAGCTACAATTATTAGCACCAACTCCGAAAGCCAATCCTGTATAATATCCATATCACTAATAGCCATCATATCTGCAAAAGCCATGTTTCTAATCAAAACAAAATTAGCAATAGCAATAATAATGATGCTTATAACAACCTTCTTTAATTTTCTCATCTTTTCCATATTTTACTTCTCCTTTATTATTTTATTTGTTTTCTCATTACATCGTAATGAAATATATAACAATATTGAAGACACAATAGTTAAACTAAACAATCCTACTTGAGTAAATAATTGATTCATACCAACACATGTTGGAATAAATCCAACAAATAAGGCTAATGTAAGTAATCCAAAAGCTAATCCTTTATTATTATTAAAAATATTACTTAAAACAATAAGAGTAATAGGCATAGTCATATTAAATAATAAAATTGCTATTATTCCTATAACAGGATGATCAAAAGCAAATATAAAACATATAGCAGAGATAATTAGTGATAACGATATTTTCTTATATCCTATTCTATCACCAATAATTCCTCCTAGCATCTTCCCTAAGATTACTCCTATTACAAATAATAGAGCATAAATAAATTTAGATTTCCATGAAAAAGCAAGAATCAATCCCACATAACTTCTTAAAGCAACTGTAAGGAAAATACAAATAACAGCAATTACTTCTTTTCTCGAAAGTTTTATTACTTTTATTTGATTATTAATCACTTTATCTTTTATTTGTCTATATAAAGTAAATAAAGCAATAGCAGAAACTAATAGCATTAAAACAACTAAATAATACTTATTAAACCCTATTGAAGCAGATTTACTACCTAAAAAGATTCCCATTGCTCCTGTTGATACAAATATTCCAGATAGTGTTGCTTTCTTATCACTTATATTTAATACATCTATTCCTCCACCAACATGGAATAATGAATTTCCAATTCCAGCAATTATACAAGATAAAATACCAAAATTACTAAACGCAAATGCAATAGCAACTAAAACACATCCCAATGCTGAACAAAGTGCATTCTTATTTACTCTATCAGCAATTATCCCAATCGGAAATTGCATAGCAAATGCAAAAAAGTTATATAAAACTATGGCCAAAAACAATGGCATTCCACCACCTAGTTTTTGAGTCACTAAATTAGTAACCAATACTGCACATGATAAATCAACAATAAAATGAATAATACTATAAACGCTAACAATTTTCTTTTTCATTTATTCTCTTTTAGTAGCCCTCTCTATATAATATATTGAATAATATCATACCTATAATGAATTATATCGACAATAAGCTTAAATGTTATATAAACTTAAAGTATGTAATCAATCTAATAAAGATACAAATAAATAATCTACTCATAATATGAGTAGATTATTTATTATCTATTAACCATTTAGAAGCATAAGAACATGATGCTACAACTTTAGCTTTTCTAACCTCTGTAATCTCTTTATAAGCCTTGGTAACTAGTTCATTTGCTATTCCCTTTCCACGTAATGATTCATCTACAAAAGTACGTGAAATGTTATATGTATCATCATTTATTTTTTCAAAGTCTATTTCTGCAACTATATCTTTTTCGACATTTTTCCCTATTATTCGACAATCTTCGACAAAATATTCTAAATATATTTCTCCTAAATCTTCCGAAAATCTTAATAAATACCCATCTGGATCTTGTACTAAGAACTCTTTGTTACCATGTAATACATTATTTTCCCTATACCAATTTTCTTCAATATCAAAAGCTATTTTATATCCTGATTGTCGAAGTTTGTCGTATATTGTCGAAATTTGTCGATTAATGTCGATTTCAAAATTAATACCATTACCAAATGGATATTTTAATTCTCCAACATCCCATTTATCTTTCTTTAAATCATCTGGTTTTCTGATTTCTTGTAACATAAATTGAACATTCTCAAAAGAGATAAAAGCAAACTTATCTTCTGGTCTTTCATATTCAATTTTAAAACCAATGGTCTTATAAAACTTTAAACTTAAATCAATATCTGTAACTGATAATTCTGGTAATAATTGATTAAACTTCATAGCTATCTCTCAATTTTTAACTTCTCACATCTTTAATTCTTTAATAAATTATATATTCTATAATATTCCTCTTTTTTTAACACAATTAAGAAGACTAATTTCATCATAAATATCTTCTTCAAAAAGCTCATTAAAATTCTTATATTCTTCAATGCTAAGTTCATCTAATGTCTTTTCATTTTTTATAGAATAATTAACTATTTCTCCTGTTAGTTTATAAGCTTCTCTAAAAGGCATACCTTTCTTAGTTAAATAATCAGCCACATCTGTTGCATTTATAAAACCTTTCTTAGCTGCTCTTTCCATATTTTCTTTTAAAACTTGCATTGTATCTAACATTGGAGTAATAGTCTTTAAACAAGCTTTTACATTATCTATTGAATCAAATACAGCTTCTTTATCTTCTTGCATATCTTTATTATAAGCTAAAGGAAGTCCTTTCATCATAGTTAATCCTTGCATTAGATTTCCATAGATTCTTCCTGTTTTTCCCCTAATAAGTTCTGTTATATCTGGATTCTTTTTTTGTGGCATAATAGATGATCCTGTTGAGAAACTATCATCTAATTCTATAAATTTAAACTCCCAAGAAGACCAAAGAATTATTTCTTCAGAAAGTCTAGACAAATGCATCATAAGTATTGCTATATTTTCTTCTAAATCTATTACAAAGTCTCTATCAGATACAGCATCTAATGTATTTTGGGTTATTTTTGGATTCCCCTCTTTATCTACGAAACCCAATTCTAAAGCAACAAAGTTTCTATCAATATTATGTGTTGTTCCAGCAAGAGCACAGCTTCCAAGAGGACATACATTTACTTCTTCAAAAGTAATTTCTAGTCTTTTAATATCTCTTAGTAACATTTGTTTATATGCTTGCATATAATATCCAAAAGTAACAGGTTGTGCACGTTGAAGATGAGTATATCCAGGCATAACAGTTTCCTTATTATCATTTGAGATTTTATCTATAACAACAATTAAACTATTAATGTATTCAATAACCGACTTTATCTCATCTTTAAGATACATTCTTATATCTAAAGCAACTTGATCGTTTCTACTTCTAGCAGTATGAAGCATCTTTCCAGCAGTTCCAATTCTTTTAGTAAGTTCGCCTTCAATAAAAGTATGAATATCTTCAGCATGTTCATCAATTATTAAGTTTCCATTCTCTATATCATCTAAAATTTGTTTCAAGCCTTCTTGGATTTTCTTTGAATCTTCATCTGGTATTATTTCTTGCTTACCTAACATTTTACTATGAGCAATAGATCCTAATATATCTTGCTTATACATTCTTTTATCTACTCTAATAGATTGATTAAAATCATTTGTAATTGGATCTATTTCTTTATCAAATCTTCCTTTCCAAAGCTCCATATTTTGTCCTCCTTTCTCCAGTTTATTATTAATCATTTACTTATAATTATCTATCTCCTTCATCATGTTCTTCTTTTTGTGCTTCTATATCTATAGCTTCTAATTTTTTTGTTAAATCTCCTCTTTTTATAAATCTCTTTTGTGGCATTGTAGACTCTAAATAATATGTTTCATCAAAAGATTTATTATATTTAACTTTGTGGCTTTCCCTATCAAAAGCCATTAGAATTCCTTGTGTTGGATATAAAAATCTTGAAGTATAAATCACCTTTCCATTTTCATCTTTTTCGCCAGATATTCTACGTCTTAAATGTAAATCTCTATGTTTCTTCGTACCTTGACTATATACTCCTCCAGAAGTATCTTGTCTTCCAATTGGCCTATCTTTTTTTCTAGGAACACAAAAAATTATAGTTACATTTCCACCTTGATGATTCCTTTCTAGTAAAGATTTAGCAGTAATTTGAGGGTAGCCTATTACAGTTTCCCTTTCTTCACCTGGACAAGTTTCATATATTTTAGACAACGTTCCTTGTTTTTCAGGATTATCTCTTAACCATTTTTCTAAAAGATCTAAATCACTTTCAGGAACATTAGTATCTTTTAATATATCCTCTCGTGTTTCGTCTTCCTCTAATGGTATATTATAATCTAAGCCTTTTTCAAATATGCCATCTACATAATCTTTCCATGTTGAATGACATAGTATTACGTACCCATTTTTCTTAGCCCATTCATTTATAGCTTTAATCTTTTTCATCATTTTTTTGCCAATAATTTTTTCAGCTTGTTCCTCTGTTAAATCACCCGGATTATATAACATAATTCTACCTCCATTAAAAATTTTTTTAATAATATCATAAAATCATTGTCTAGTCCATAAGCACTATCATGTTGTTTGAATAAGTTACTAGAATTTAGTATAATGTAATTACATTCTTGTATAAATAAGAAGGTAGAATCTTGAATGTAACCACT
>DGSM01000050.1:1912-20921 GCA_002393975.1 Clostridiales bacterium UBA4362 | reverse complement strand
GGTAACTTTAATAAGTATGTATAAACATATTAAAGTTAATTAAGAGAAAATATATAAGAAAAAAAGAAGATAGTTTAAATACTATCTTCTTTTTATATCTCATAAAAATTATTTTGTTTTCTTTTCTTCAACAGGATATACACTAATCTTTTTCTTGTCTCTACCAAGTCTTTCAACTTTCATAGTTCCAGTGATCTTAGCATATAAAGTATCATCGCTTCCTATTCCTACATTAAGGCCAGGATGCATTTTAGTTCCTCTTTGTCTGAAAAGAATGTTACCAGCTTGAACTAATTGTCCATCTGCTCTTTTAATTCCAAGTCTCTTAGACTCTGAATCTCTACCATTATCAGTAGAACCTTGTCCTTTATGATGAGCCATGTCTTTTCACCTTTCCTTTCTAAAATTTACTAAACTTAGGCTTTAATAGATTTAATCTCAACTCGTGTATATGGTTGTCTATGTCCTTGAGTTCTTCTATAGTTCTTTTTAGCCTTATACTTATAAACTATTATTTTAGGTCCTTTTCCTTGTTTAGAAACAGTACCTTCTACAGCTGCGCCTTTAACATAAGGATCACCAACTGAAATTTTCTTATCATCAGATATTAAAAGAACTTTATCAAACTTAACTGATTCTCCTTCTTTAACATCTAATTTTTCAAAATAAACTTGGTCACCCTCTTGAACTTTGTATTGTTTTCCGCAACTTTCTATAATTGCATACATGAGGACTACCTCCTTCTTCTCATACTCGCTAAGCATAAATGCTAGGTATCTAATTAAATAGAATTTTACAAACCCGACTTAGGCGGTTTACAGTGATTAATTATATAATAAATTGCTATTAAATGTCAATAGATTTATTAAACTTATCTCTTAAATATAGTATTGTTGCATATTCATGCTTGCAATATCCTTCATAAGGACAATCGCATTCCAAATCTTCTATCAAATCATCTCTTCCTAATTTTACTTTAACTTTATATTCTGACAAAAATTCACTACCTTGAACAAATCCAATATACTCATTGTCATTTTTCACACATGATAAAACCATATTGCTTGAGAAATAGTCTTTTCCTCTACTAATAATTTGTGGCTCAAAGTATTCATCTATGCCATCATCATCTATATAAAGATTAATTTTGGCCTTTCCTTTTACATGAACTATTTTAGGATTCTTATATTTAGTTAAATCTTCATCAATATTTAATAAATGATTTAGTTTTATTCTATAATCTTTAATTACTTCTTTCTTTTGAAGTTCATATAAAGCATCTTGAAGTTTAACATCTAAATCTTTTACTTCTAATTTACTAACCATTAACCATTCCATAATAGTATTAATAGCAGAAATTCTAGCAGACATAGATTCACATTTAAGACCTGCTATAATAAATTCTTCACATTCAAATGGATAATATTTTAATATTTGAATTATTTGAGTTAAATTATTAGCATATTCATCATTATGATTTACTAAAGGCTTTGGATCAGAATAATGCTCTTCTAAATTTACGGATTGTTTTAATATTGAAATTGCTTGTTTTTTATATTTATTATTATGGAAGAAATATTCTAAGCAGAAATAATTAGCCATAGGATTTGCAGTAAACTCATCCATTACATCATTTTGAAGTTTAATTCTTGAATCAAAGTTTAATACTTCAACAGCTAATTTAAAATCTTCTCTAAATCCTGAATGAATAGCATCTTTTAAAATAATAAATGTTTTTCTATTTTCAAAAATATCAATAATGGATTTTTTTATCAAAAGATCTTCCATAGAATTTCTTTTTAATAAATATTCATAAATCTTAATTGGAATATTATAAAAATACATTAAATTTGCCATACGTTCAAACAAATCTAGATATCTGTCAAAAATAAAATTGTAATTAGGATAATATGATATGCCTTTTAATACATCTTCATCTAAAAGGCCTTCCATTATCTCATTTAATCCAATAAACTCTTCAACTGAAAATTTCTTTCTCATTAAAATTGTTGGTAAATCAATAGTTTTAGCAACATATAATGCTAAATAAGAATTTGAGATATCATTATAGCATCCTTCTGTTAATAGCCATTCTTTTATTACTTCGTTTTCTGGCTTTATATTAGATACTAAATAAATTTTTCCCCATCCAGTTGTTCTTTTTGCTAATCTAAATAATATTTCATTTGCTCCATCTAATTTCTTTAATACAAATGTACAAAATAAAGTAAATTCATCACATATAGCAAACTTTTGAATTACTTCTTTTATTTTTTCATCATCTTCAATATTTATTAATGAAAAAAGAGAAATTGCTATCTTTACTGCTTCAATGTTTTTTCCTAAAATCATAGTATTTGCAGCAAATTTATATAATGCATTAACATCAATTTTTTCTCTATTATCATCTATATATTTTAATACTATATCTATATTATTTAATGCTTTTTCAATTTTGTTTCTATTAAAATATGCCTCTAATTTTTGAGCTTTTAAAGATACATTATCCATATTTAAATCTTTAAATAAGCTTTTTAAAAATCTAGTACTCTTACTACTTGAATCAATTTTAGTATGGAAATAAGAAAGACCATCTAATGCTCCTAATGCAAGGTCTTTCTCTTCATCGTTAGCCAAATAATCATCTAAATTAAAATCTTTAGAAAGTGTGCCATTCTTTTTTATATGATTATCAATATATTCAAAAATACTTTCTTCATTTTGAATTCCTTCTATGACTGTCATCTAATTTCCTTCTTTATCAAAATATTTACTTGCCTTTTCTAATTCTTCAAATCCATGTTGTCTTTGAGCCTCATATGATACTATTGCTACTGAATTAGATTGATTTAAACATCTAAGTCCTTCTCTCATTGGTATTCTAATACTTTTATCTGGGTATTTTTGTAATAAGTCCTCAGGTAATCCTTTTGTTTCTTTTCCAAATAGTAAAAAGATTTTATCCATATCTTTATAATTAACTTCAGAATAGACATTTTTTGCTTTTTTAGATGTAAAAAACATATTATTTTCTTCAGGTGGATATTTAGCTAAAAACTCATCTAGAGAATCATGATACTCTATATTCATTTTATCCCAATAATCTAGTCCTGCTCTTTTTAAATATTTATCACTTATATCAAATCCTAAAGGATATACCAAATGTAAATTAGCTCCAATTGCTGCACAAGTTCTTACAACATTTCCAGTATTTTGTGGTATTTCTGGCTCAACCATTACTATATTTAATTCCATAATAATCTATTATACTCTTCCTTAATTCAATCAAATAAAATACGTATTATTTAATATATCACAAAACTTGACTCTAAACAATAGATTTACATAAAGTTTTAATATGTATAAAAAAAGTAGGCCTAAGCCTACTTAATAAATTTAATATATTATTGATTCATATTTGTTGGACCATTTGGATTGTTAAATGGTTGTTGTGGTTGTGTTGGGTTAACTGGTCCGTTTGGATTCATATTAGGATTTGGTTGAGCATTCATGTTAGGATTAACATTCATGTTTGGATTTGGTTGTCCATTCATATTAGGATCAACTGCTCCTCCATTAGCTTCAACTGGTTCAAAATCTACGCCTTTAGCAATAATTTTACCAAATATAGCATTTGCCATTTTTCCGAATAATGGAATTTCTGTAGAACTAACTGTGTCATATTGGCAAGCTTTGATAATATTCATTATTATAAATACTACACATCCAATATGAACTACTATTCCAACTGGAATTGTAATTAATCCAACATAAGGAATAAGTTTTAATATTGTAGATACTATAATCCATCCTATTTGAACAATTGCTATACAGATTGCTTGAGAATAAATTGTCATAGATTTTTTTGTATTATCTTTAAATGCTAACATAAAAATTAAAGATACAACCCAACCAAAAATACTTCCTAAAATACTTCTAATTTTATTTGTCATTTTTAATCTCCTTTTAATTAACTTTGAAACTATTATAATTAACTTGTTTCCTTATTTCAACACTTATTTTAAATATTTATAGATTTTTGTAAAATTTTAATATTAATGTAAAAATTCTTTATATACATACTCTACATTCATACATTTTAATAAACTAAAGTAACTAATTTTAAATTTAATTACATCCCCTACTTTATAATCTTTATCACATTTAGTAATATCACATATAGAATAGTCACTACTTCCTCCTAATACCTCTATTTTGGTATCTAAAGGTCTTAATTCATCAATATTTACATCTTCCTTTCCAATTGCAATTAAAGCTTTTTTTCTAATAGGATTTTTTACATATGAAATATTATCTAAATTCTTTCCAACTGGATGTAAATGTTTCTCCTGTACTTCAACAATTTGAGCTTCTAGTATAAAGCCTTCTTGAGAGAATTCTTCAAGCTCACATTTTTCATAAGGTACACTAGGATCTGTGCCAACCCATAAACATTCTCCAAGTCTTATATTATTAATTTCTTTGTCTGTTTGTCCATTAAAAATCATTCTAATACCACTTGAATTTGGTAAAGTTTTTACTTTTAATTCAAATCCAAAGTCTTTTTCTACTTTTCTACATAGATCAATAAATTCTTTGTAATTCTTTTTAGTAGGTACTGCTCCACCATAATCAGCAAGATTAGCGGCTAGTCCATAAATTTCAATATTTTCAAGTTTCTTTGTTTCTTCAATAAGTTCATAAAGAGCTTTTTCGTTAATGCCTTCTCTTATATCTCCTAATTCGTATGTAAGTATAACTTTTTGTTTTTTCTTTGCTTTAAATGCTTCTAAATCAATCCATTTAAGTGTATCTAGTTCACACACAAAGGTTGCATCAACATATTTTATAAGATCTTTAATCTCATTTTTCATTGGCTCACGTATTAGCCATTTTTCAACTTTGATATCCTGATATTTTTTTAAATTAGATATATGAGAATCAGCAAATGATTTTAAATTAATATTTTGATTTTGACATTCATCATATACTGCTTTAACTAGCTCATATTCACCTGCAACTACTTTAGTTACTAAAGTAAGTGTTTGTCCTTCTTTTAAATACTTCTTAACAGTTTTAATATTAGAAGCTATTTTTTTAGGATTAATAACAAGTCTAGGATAAATATTATCAGGGTTATTTTCAAAATGATTTATCATTAGAAATTATATTCCTTTCTCAATCAATTCTTTATTAGTTATAAATTTTCTGATTGCTCCTAAAGCTTTTTTCTCCATTTCGAAGTCAAGCTTAGATAATTCTTGATTATTAAATGTTATTTCTTTTCCATTCATTACAGTTTGAATTAAATATAAAGCAAACCATGGATTCTTAACAAGAAGTGGTCCTAAAGCATTTGTAAAGAAAACATTTTTCACTCTTGCTCCCTCAAGTCCATCAGGAGTCTTAGTATTATTTCCTCTACCATATTCAAGTTTTGCTAATGCCTGATCTTTATCATTTAGAGAAAAGTCTATAATTGATATCTCAGAGCCAACTATTTGCATTTCTTCACCTTGTTCAGGTTTGAAATAATAAAACATATCATTACCATATATTTTATCTTTTTCAAAGCTTTCCATATCAAATATTCCAAGGCAATCAAGTGTTTCATCATTCTCTAATAGATGTAATGTATTTCCAAATGCAGCTCCACTGGTTCCAATAATTAAGATAATGCCATTTGATTCAATATACTTGTCTAAGTCTTTTCTTTGTCTTTGTAAGTTTTCAACTATTGGTTTAATAGTTTTTACTTCTCCTGGATTAATCATTAATATGTCTGTTTTTTCAAAATCAATATCATCTTCAAATGCATCAACACGATTAATGTTTACTTTTAAATCTAGCGCTTCGCCTATTCTCTTAAGAGCTAGTACATTTCCTCTATCTCCATGAAGACTTAGTATATCAGGATACAACCAGGTAATGTTTAATTCTTTATTTGCTTTCATTTCTAACCTTCTCCTTTCCTGACTTATATGTTTCATTAGCTGCTAGTAGCCTTCTGTATTCTCTATATTCTAATTCATCTTGGAAGTTCATAAACTCATGAAGCCAAGTGATTAAATATATATTGTCATTTTCGTATGATGTAACTTTATTAAATATTGTTCCTGGATCTGATGAATCTAATACATCAATTTTGCTCTCATCTACTCCAGCATATTTTAATCTTAATGCTGTATCATATGCTACACCATCTCCAAATACAAGATATCTTTCAACATTACTTTGTTCTACATTTTCAACATCACAATCAAAGTTATAGAAAGTATTTGAGTAATTAGGAATTATATCTTCAACTTTCAATAGTCCTATCATAACTATTTTAGAAGTTTTATCTTCTGCTACATCATTATAGGCACTTTGTAATGTCTCAGGATTTTCTTGCTTAATTCTTACATATTTTAAGATTTTATCTCCAACTTCTAAGTCTTCAGCTCTACCACCTTCAAGTTTAAATAAATCTAATGAATGTTGAATTTCAAATGGAGTAATTCCAAATTCTTGTAATATTGCAATTGCTAAAAGATAGTCATATAAAAAGAAGCTTTTTAAAAGATTAATTCTATATGGGGAATCATTAAGCATTATTCTTCCACGTTGGAAATCTATACTTTGAATCAAATAATTTGGTTTATCTTCTGATTTAAAGTCACAATTTGAACATTTAAATTTACCTACATTATCTATGTTGTAATAATCAAATAGTAATTTATGATTACATTTAGGACAAGGCATGGTAACATTTAATGTTTTATCAAACATATCTTCTTTTATAAAAGATTTGTCGTTTTTGTTTATTCCATAATAAACTGTTTTACCAGCATACTCTTCAAGAGATTTTGCTCTTGGTTCATCATTATTTACAAATATAGTAACATCTTTACTAATAATTTGTTTTATTTTCTTATAAATAAAGTCTGGCTCACCATTTCTTTGAACTTGGTCTTTTTGAATATTTGTTATAGCTATATTCTTAGTAGGAATTGCTTCATATATAGATTTAATGTATCTTTCATCTGTTTCAAAAACACAATATTCTGATTTAATCTTTCCACCCATTGTAGAATCTTTAATTAAAGCAGTTGCAATACCAGTAATTAAATTTGCGCCAGCTAAATTTGTACAAACTTTATGTCCACTCTTTTCTAAGCCATTTATAACCATATTATTAGTTGTAGACTTACCATTTGTTCCTGTAATAAATACCATCTTTTCATAATTTAGATTTTTAAAGTTTTTAATGAAATCTTTAGAAATCTTGAAAGCTATCTTTCCTGGTAGATTGGTACCTCTTTCTTTGTCAATTTTATCAATTATTTTATATAATAATTTTCCTATCCATAGTGCTAGTATAAATCTTAATTTACGCATAACTATTCTCCTTCACAGTCGCAATTATATAACATATCTAGGCCTTTTTCAATTGTATTGAACAAAAATAAAAAATATGTTATACTCTGCCTTAGGTTTTTAGGAGGTTATAATGTTAGACAAACAAAAGATTGATATTATAGGTGCATGTTGCGACCTTGGAGTTCACGTAAATGGTACAAACTTAGCTCCAGAAATACTAGAAAAAGAAATTGATTCAAAATTATATAATGAAATTTATAATGTATTTACACAAGAAGGTATTGTTAAAGAATTAGATAAAGATAATAAACATAAAAATCTAGCTCCATTAAATGAATTTAATGCAAGACTTTATAAAAAAGTTAAAGAAGTTGTAGATAGTGGCAATTTTCCTTTTACAATTGGAGGAGATCATGCTATTGCAATGGCTTCAGATCTAGCTGTTATATCTAAATATAAAAATTTAGGAATTATCTGGTTTGATGCACATGGTGATTATCATACATTTAAAACTACAATGTCTGGAAATATTCATGGTCTTCCCTTTGCTGCTGTTACTGGATATGAAAAAACATTAATAACTGATTTTCATGGTGATGGTCCTAGATTTAATCCAAAGAATGCTGTTGTTCTTGGTGGAAGAGATATTGATTTACCAGATGAATTAAATAATCTAAAAGATGCTGGTGTTACAATATTTACTACACAAGATATAAAAGAACAAGGATGTGAAACTATTTATAAAAAGGCATTTGAAATTGCTTCAAAAGGAACTAATGGAGTTCATGTAAGCTATGATCTAGATGTAATTGATCCTAGAATAGCTCCTGGAGTTTCTATTCCTGCAATTGATGGAATCAATTTAGATGAAGCTTATAGTTTTGCAAAATTTATGGTACAGAATAAAGAATTATTATCTTCAATTGATTTTGTTGAATACAACCCACTTCGTGATAAAGATAATGTTACATTAGATATTTGTAAAAATATATTAAAAATACTATTTGAAGGTTTAAATAAATAAAAAATAAGGAATACTAGTTAATCTAGTATTCCTCTTTTTATTATTTTTCCACCATATCTTTTAGATAGATTGTCTAATGTTTGATCTAATCTATCTTGTTTTATATTCTCATTTCCTGATAAAAGTGATATTTGAACTCCTTCTGATAGTTCAACTAATTTATCTACTTTAACTCCTATTTGTCTAATAGGTTCTCCTGTAAACATCTCTTCAGCTAACTTTTTAGCTTGTTCTAATATTATTTTAGTACTAGATGTTGGTTCTCCCAATTTCTTTTGATGTGAATAATCTCTAAAATCCTTTGTTCTTAAATCTACGCAAACAACACTAGCTTTCATTTTTTCTTTTCTAAGTTTATATGTAACATCATTTGTAAGCTTGCATATAATTCTATATATTTGTTCTATAGTATTTGCATCTTTCGCTAAAGTTTCTTCTTGGCTAATGCTTTTAGGTCTCATCCTTGTAGTTTCTACTTCTGAGTTCTCTATCCCATTTGCATATTCATACATTTGATTTCCATATTTGCCAAAAACTTTAATTAAAACATTAGGATTAAATGTTGCTAAATCTTCAATAGTTTTTATTCCTATCTTGTTAAGCTTAGCAGATGTCTGTTTTCCAACAAATAATAATTCATTTACTGAAAGAGGCCATAGTTTTTCTTTCATTTCTTTTTCATCTAAAACAGTATGAATTTTATCTGGCTTTTCCAAATCAGAAGCCATTTTAGCAAGTAACTTATTATGTGCTATTCCGATATTTACTGTATAACCCCAATTTTTCTTAACCATATTTGAAATTTCTTCTGCTTTATTTATATAAACTTGTTTTAATTCATTTTGAAGAATTTCGCCTTTAAAGTCTTTAGATAAATCTTCTTCAATAGATTTAAAACAATTTGTCATATCCAAAAAGCTTTCATCTATAGAAAATCTTTGAACTTTAGAAGTATATGATAAAAATAAATTATATAGTTTATTAGAAAAATCTTTATATGTTGCAAAATCGCTAGGAAATACCTCAAGCCATGGGCAAAGAGTCTTAGCTTGATAAATAGGCATAGCAGTTTTTATTCCAAATTTCTTTGCTATTGGGCTTTTAGCCAAAACTATGCCATGTCGACTAGCCTCATCTCCTCCAATAATGGAAGGTATAGTCCTTATATCAACTTTCTTACCATCTTGAAGCATTTTTACAGCCGTCCATGAAAGAAAAGCATTATTAACATCAATATGAAAGATTACTCTATTCAAATTAGTTCTCCTAAGAATTCATATTTATACATTATTCTATGATTCTAATGTCCTATAATTCTACTATTTTTTCCCAAGGAAGACCTTCTTTTCCAAAATGGCCATAATTTGTTGTTTGTTTATATATAGGTCTTTGTAAATCTAAATAATTAATAATTCCTCTTGGTGTTAAATCAAATTTATTAAGAATCTTTTTAATAATTTCATCTTCAGGTATCTTATTAGTATTAAAGGTATCACAAAGAATAGAAACAGGTTTAGCAACTCCAATGGCATATGATAATTGTATTTCGCATTTATCAGCATAACCATTTGCTACAACATTTTTTGCTATATGTCTTGCCATATAAGAAGCAGATCTATCAACTTTAGTTGGGTCTTTTCCTGAAAAAGCTCCTCCTCCATGACGTGCATATCCACCATATGTATCAACAATTATTTTTCTACCAGTAAGTCCACTATCTCCTAGAGGGCCTCCTATTACAAATCTTCCAGTAGGATTAATATAATAATGAGTATCTTCATCTAATAATTCATTTGGAATTACTTTTAAAATAACTTCTTCTTTTAAATCTTTTCTTACTTGCTCTAATTCTATATCGCTATTATGTTGTGCAGAAAGAACTATTGTATCTACTCTAAAAGGTTTTCCATCTTTATATTCTATTGTAACTTGTCCTTTTCCATCAGGTCTTAAATATGGAATTGTTCCATCTTTTCTAACATCAGTAAGTCTTTTAGTTAATCTATGAGCAAAATTAATTGGCATTGGCATATAATTATCAGTTTCAGTACAAGCAAATCCAAACATCATTCCTTGATCTCCTGCACCTTCTGATACAATTGAAGATCCTTCTTTTTCTTCTAATGATTTATCTACTCCAATTGCAATATCTGGAGATTGTGAAGAAACATTTACAATAATTGTGCAAGTCTTATAATCAATGTCTATATCTGCTCTATCATATCCTATTTCTTTAATAGTATCTCTAGCTATTTGTTCTATATCAATATCTTTTGCTGTAGATCTAATTTCTCCTGTAATGAATACATAGCTTTTTCCAGCCACAACTTCTGCGCCAACTCTAGAATTTGGATCTTTTGCTAAAAAGGCATCTAATATATTATCTGATATAGCATCACAAAGTTTATCTGGATGCCCTTCGGTAACACTTTCTGAGGTAAACAATTTTTTCATAAATTTCCTTCTTTCTCTATCTCATTCTTTTTTATTCTTTTTATTTCTTAATCTTTTATTACTGTTTATAATTATTATTTTTTCTATTATTCTTTTATTTATTTCTTATTTTTATATATCCTTTAATATAATAAAACTAGCCTCTGCTATAAAGCAAAGGCTAAATTAAAAGTTTATGATTTAGCCAACATTATTCTGTTGCAAGAAGAGTTTCACTGTTAGCTTTTACATTTAAAGTAATTGTTGATGGTGTAATATTTGTATTTAATGCTGCTTGATCTACTTTTATATTTATTTCCGTTTCACTAAATGTGATTGTACCAACAAAAGTTGTATCAGGAGAAGCAAATGTTACTGTTCCATTATTGTTTGCTAGTTCTACTTTTCTTAAAGTAGTTACTCTTGAAGAAAAATCTCCTGAATAACTATTGCGATTAGCGAAATCCATATACCATTTGTCTTCTTCTTTATATATCTTAATTTCTGTTTTTATAGTTGTGGTTCTTGCAAAATAACAAGCGAAAATTCCTTCATAAGATGATAAATTTAAATTTCCATTGCCATCTACAATTCCTGTTGGTTCTGTAACTCCATTTTGTTCTACATTGTTTTCTACTACATTATTAGCATCAGCAACATTGTTTTCTATAGAATTAGTTTCTACATTGTTAGCATTAGGATTTTCTGGAGCTGGTGGTTGTTGCTCATTAGATTTATTTATAGTTAGTAATCTTCTTAACGCTCCATTATTTGGAATAACATAGTTTGAGTCAATTACTAAATTACCTTTTGAATCTATAAAATAATTTAATTCATTAGCATTTTTTCTATTAGCATAATCTTTATTAGTTTCATCCTTACTAACAGCTAATGATTCTTCATTAAATAAACTGCCATATACTTTATAGAATGAACTATTTTCAATCTCATATTTTGTAGTTAAATCTATAGTATTGTCATTAAATCCAGCTAATTTATATACTTCACCATAATCTAATATTTTATTATTAACTAAATCATAATTAAATGCTAAATATGTATTTTGTGAAACACTATTTCCACCTTCTGTCTTTTCTACAACAATAGATATTACATTTTTATTCATATAGTATTTATAATCAACTTTAATAAATGTATTCTTTGTTGAAGCATTTTCGTTATATTTAGTTACAGCTTCATCATAAAAAGCATGAATTTTATTGTTTGCATCTGTAGCTGCTGTTGACTCTATATTAATATAAGGAACAACTATTTTGTTTACATCATAATAATCATTTCCAATAAAATAGCCTTCAGCTGGATTTTGTGGTAAGTATGGACTATCATAAACATAGAATAAATCATTGTTTAACTTTTTAGCTGTAATATTATTTGAACCTGTTTCATTTGTATTTGTATCTACTATCTCATTATTATTTGGATTTCCATTGTTTAATTTAGGTAATACAAAAAAGACAACAGCTGCTGCAATCAAAGCTACTAAAACTAATACTAGAACAACAACTATTATTGCTTTATTACCTTTCTTTGGTTTTTGGTTTTTTTGATTTTCATCTCCATAATTCATATGAAGTGTATTATTATCATAATTTGCACTCATTAAATTACTCCTCTACATTTTATTACCTAATATTATATTTTAAGATGCTTGTAAAATCAAGAGTTTATGCACTTTTCATTAAAAATAAGGAATAAAAATTATTCCTTATTTTTAAAATTGTATAAAACTATATAAAAAAATTGTTTATTTCATAAAATCATGTATTAATATATTAATTGCTAAAATATATTAATTGTTAAAAAGTACTACTTCATTTTTTTCTTTACTTTTCTTAACATCTATTATTCTTTGGTTAGAAGATCCTCTAAAAGCTAAATTAGGATTTCTAAGTTCCTCTTTAAATTGTCCATCGACTATTACATCTATATAATCTAAAGCCTTTTTATCTTTTAAGTAATTTTCATATGTAAATCCTGACCATACCCAAACATTTTTATTTGGATACTTTTCTTTAAATGCTTTAGCAAGAGATTCTGTTCCTTTAATATTTCTAGGATGCATGGGTTCCCCACCTAAAATTGAAAGTCCAACTATATTGCTGCTCTCACTAATTTCCAATATTTTATTTATAGTATCCTCAGTGAATTCTTTTCCTCCATTAAAATCATGTGTTTCTGGATTAAAACAATTTTTGCATTTAAATTCACACCCTTGCATAAATATTGAAACTCTAATGCCAGGACCATTTGCTATATCCATTTTTCTAATAGTATTATATCTCATAATATGCCTCTAACAACTTACACTCTGTTTAACCTTTTTTCTAACATATTTTTTCTTTGGCTTAACTACTTCTTTTGAATTATCCTCTGTTTCTTCATCTAGAACACAATTGTCAATATGTAATACTCTTTCTTTAATTTCTTGAGTTCGTCCATTATTCCAGAAATTGTCTCCAATATAACCACATGTTCTTCTTACTACATTTAAAGTATCATGATCTCTATTTCCGCAATTTGGACAATACCATTCCATGTTATCATCTACTAAAATCTCTCCAGTATAGCCACATTTTTGGCAATAATCAAATTTAGTATTAAGTTCAGCATACATAATATTATCATAGATAAATGATATTAATTGTAATACTACATCTAGATTGTTTTGTAAGTTTGGTGTTTCAACATAACTAATTGCTCCACCAGGACTTAATCTTTGGAACTCACTCTCAATTGATAATTTAGAAAATGCATCAATCTTTTCAGTAACAGGAATATGATATGAATTAGTTACATAGTTTTTATCTGTTATTCCTTTTATAGTTCCAAATCTTTCTCTTAGAGCTTTAGCAAATTTATAAGTTGTAGATTCTATTGGTGTTCCATAAACTGAATAATCAATATCTTCAGCAGCTTTCCATTCACTACATTTATCATTAAGTTTTTGCATTACTTGAATAGCAAATTCTTTTCCAACTCCATGATCAGTATGAGAATTACCAGTCATATATTTAACGCATTCGTAAAGTCCAGCATATCCTAATGATATTGTAGAATAACCACCATGAAGTAATTTTTCAAGGCTCTCTCCTGGTTTTAATCTAGCCATTGCACCATGTTGCCATAGTATAGGAGCAACATCACTAGTTACATGTGCTAATCTATTAGTTCTAGTTTGAAGAGCTCTATGGCATAATTCAAGTCTTTCTTCCATTATGTCCCAGAACTTATCAATATCTTTTTCTGATGAAAGTGCAACATCAACTAAATTTATTGTTACAACCCCTTGATTAAATCTTCCATAATATTTGCCTTGGCCTTCAACATAGTTTTTAGCATTAGCAACATTTCCTTTTATTCTGTCAGGAGTTAAGAAAGATCTACATCCCATACATGGGTAGCAATCCCCCTCACCATATTGATTTATCTTATATTCTAACATCTTTTTCTCAGATATATAATCTGGAACCATTCTCTTTGCAGTACATTCTGCAGCAAGTTTAGTTAGGTACCAATATTTACTGTCTTCATGAATATTATCTTCTTCTAAAACATATAATAGTTTTGGGAATGATGGAGTAATATAAACACCCTTTTCATTCTTAAATCCTAATATTCTTTGATGTAAGAATTCTTCAATAATCATTGCAAGTTCATCTTTATATTCATCTGTTTCGCCTAAATACATGTTTACACTTAAGAATGGTATTTGGCCATTTGTATTAGTCATTGAATTTACTTGATAGTTAAAAGTTTGAACTCCATCTGCAATTTCTTTTTTAATATCTATATCAGCTAATTCTTTAGACTTATCTTCATCTAAACCATGACTCTTATATTTTTTCAAATATCTTTCATAGCTTGATCTTACAAAAGGAGCTAAATGTGTTAGTGAAATTGTTGCTCCTCCATAAGTATGAGAGGTTACTGCTAAAATAATTTGTGTAGCTATTGTACATGCGGTTAAGAAAGTATGAGGCTTTTCTATCATAACCTTATTCATAACAGTACCATTTTGAAGCATATCATCTAAATTTATTAATTCACAATTTGTTAATGCATTTTGTGCAAAATAATCTGCATCATGAAAGTGTATTAATCCTTTATCATGAGCATCTACTATATCTTCAGCAAGCAAAAATCTTCTGGTTATATCAGTACTTGTAATTCCTGCTAAGTAATCTCTTTGAGTTGTTACAATTCTTTCATTTTTATGAGAACATTCTTTATTCCAATAGTCACTTTCTCCGTTAATCAATTCTTTAATGCTTTGGTCAGTTGTATTAGCTTTACGAACTAAAGCTCTTTTATATCTATAAGTTATATAGGCTCTTGCTAGATTATATTTGCCAAATTCCATAAGTTTTTGTTCAATAATGTCTTGTATATCCTCTACAAGAATTCTTTTCTTTTTTAAATTCTTGATATATCTAACAATTTTATTAATCTCTTCTTCTGATGCACCTTCATTTTCTTCAACATCTCCATTTGCCTTTTGTACGGCATTGATGATTCTAGTGTCATCAAAATCAACTATTTGACCATCTCTTTTTACAACTTTCATAAAATGCCTCTTTCTGATTAACTTATTATTTTTTGCTTTTTTAAAAAAATCGTTTTTTCGTTTTTTCTGTTTTTTCTCATTTATTCATTATTTTAGGTTCAAGAATTAATAATGTCAAACACAACCAATTATGTTATCAATGTCTTAAAAGCTGTAGCCAGCTTAATATAGAGAGTTATATTACTTTTATTAGTGTTCGCTTTTGACTGTTGATAATTATCTCAAATAGCCTACAAAAAGTACATTTTTTGATATTTCGTTTTTTAGTTTTTAACATATATGTTACATTTTAAAAATAGTTTTTATAAAAGTGTATTATTTCATTTGTCAAGAAAGTGTAAAAGAAAATTTATAATAATTGTTCTTTCAATTGTGTATCATGGATTAGCAGCAAAAAAAGATGTAAATAAAATTTACATCTTTTTTAATCTTTTTAGTGTTTTTAAAAAAATCATTTTTTATAAAGCATATAAAATATAGTTAATCTTTTTATCAATTGTATCTTTATAATAATAAAGGTTATCTTCACTAATACCAAAAATATCAAATCTTACTTTATTTCCTATATCTTTTCTCATATAGTCTTTCATAGATAAGTCAAAGCCTTTAATATTTGGATTAGCTGCAAAAAATGGAACCACTAGTTCTGATTGAAGAGTTTTAACCATATTAGTTTTCATTATATATTCTTGTATTAAATAATTTGAGTAATCTGGAACTGCAATATAAAAGCCAACTAATTGATTTTGATTATTATAGAATAATTTACTATATTTATAACTCATTATCTCTTTTAATTTAGGATTTAATTCATAAAACTCTTTTTCATTTATTCTTTTATAGAATGGATCATTTACTGGTACATTTAATAATAGTTTTAAAGCTTGACTAATTTGATTCTCATAAGTCTTTTCTTCAAAATTTACTATTTTTAGTCCTTGGGATACATATGTTTCCATAGGAACTGTTTTACCCTGATATTTATCTTCTTTAATAGTTTTATTATAAGTATATGTTGAGTATTTCTTTATAGGTTGGAAACCAGCATTTATAAACATTTGTTGATAATAAGGCATATTATAAGGCTCTGAATAAACGGGCTTGCCAAAATCCTCAATTTTCATACCTTTGCTTATCCACCATGAACAGTTATAAGGTCCTACTAGTCTATTGCATAATTTGTTATTTGCATATTGTTTTAATTGTTTTAAGAACAATGCCCCTACACTAGTATTATTTATACAATCAAAATATCCAACATATGCATTTGGGTCATTATGATAAAAAGTAAGCATAGCCCTTGCTAGTGGCTCTCTATTTTTATTTAATGCTAAAAAGAAATGAACTTCAAAATCATGATTTAAACTATGTCTTCCTTCAATAATTGCTTTTTCAGTTTCATAATCTTGAAAATACTCTTTATCAGAATATAAGTTCTTTGGAAAATCTAAAAACATATTCTTAGACTCTTCCTCAAATACATAAAATTCTTCAATTATTACGTTTTCTTCTGCTTCGCTCACTTAAAATATCCTCTTCTTCCTTTAAGTATATGTTTTTATTTCATGTTTTTTGCTATCCATTTAGTAATATCTTCTTCTCTAGCAAACCCAACCATACGATCTTTTTCATGTCCATTTTCGAAAAATATCATAGTTGGCACACCTGTAATATCAAAGCTTGCAGCTAGATCATTGTTTTCATCTATATCAATATTGTAAAACTTAACATCCTCAGCAAAATTATCACTTACTTTACTTAGAACTGGGGCTAACATTTGACAAGGTCCGCACCATGTAGCGCTAAAATCTACTACACATTTACTTCTTTGAGCTAGTTTATTAAACTCATCTCCATTTACTTTTATAACCATATGAAACTCCTTCCAAACTTTTTTGATTATAGCATTACAATTTTTATTCAGCAAGATATTCTACTGCAGATAATGCAGCAATATTTCCTTCACCCGCTGCTTTAATTGCTTGATACGGTTTTCCTACAATATCACCACAAGCAAATAATCCTTTAATATTTGTAGCCATATTTCTATCTACTATTACTCTATCTTCTTCTGTAGCAAGACCTGGAACCAAAGTTTTTGGACTTATAGCATCCCTTAGAATAAAGATTCCATCAACATCATATTCAGCTTGATTTGTGACTAATTTTGATACTTTTATGTTTCCTATAATTTTAACAGGTGCTTCTCTTTTTATTATTATTTTTGAATCTAATTTTCCTATATCTTTGTATAACGGAATATAAATAATATCACTTGCTAGTTCAGCTAAAAAATTAACTTCTTTTTCTTCTTTTGAACTAGTTGCTATTACTGCTATTTTTTTATTTTTATATAAATTGCCATCACAAGTAGCACAATAGCTAACTCCTCTTCCTAAGAATTGTTCTTCGTTTTCATAAGGTTTTCCAAAACTTACTCCTGTTGCTAGTATAACAGTTTTGGCATTATACATGTTTTTTTCAGCTTGAATTGTAAAGCTATCTCCCATATCATATATATTCATAACTTTTTCATTAGTAATCTCTATTCCTAATGATTTTATATGATCTAGGAAAGATTTATTTAAGTCACTTCCTGAAATGTGTGATAATCCTAAATAGTTTTCAAAAACATGCCCTTTATCTATTTTTTCGCTTAAATTATCACTTCCGAGTAATAATATATTCTTATTTCTTATTTTTGCAGTAATTGCAGCTTCTAAACCTCCTGGTCCAGTTCCTACAATCGCAATATCATATTCCATATTAATTCCTTTTTATACAAATCCTATCTTGTGATGATAAACATCATCATTTGATAATAGTTTTTCATTATTAATATCAATTCTAGATATTTCATAAAGATTGCTTTCATCAACTGTATCTTCATTATTTTTAGCATGTTCAATAATAATCTTTTGAAATAAGTTATGAATATATCTAGCATTTCCAAAGTTCTCTATTCTCATAGCACTATTTACAATATCTTTTACACTAGAAAGAGCATCTTCTGTAATAGTCATATTATTTTGTTCAACTAGCTTAATAAATATTTCCATCAATTCTTCAATGCTATAGTCTTTGAACTCCATCTTGTAGCCAACTCTTGAAAGCATTCCAGGATTCCTTTTAATGAAGTTTTCCATTTCATTTTTATATCCAGCAAATATAATAACTAGTCTATCTCTATAATCTTCCATAGCTTTTATAATAGTAGCTAAAGATTCTTCACCAAAAGAGTTTTCTCCATCATATGAAAGTAAACTATATGCTTCATCTATAAATAGTACTCCTCCTAAAGCATTTCTAATTACTCCATATGTTTTTCCTGAAGTTTGACCAACGTAGCTAGCTATTAAATCTTTTGCAGTAACTTCAGTATATTTATATTGAGGAATATATTCTAGATTATATAATATACCTGTTAGTAATCTTGCTATTGTTGTTTTTCCTGTTCCAGGATTTCCTTCGAAAATCATATTTAAGTTAAAATCTTTAATATCTATATTGGTTCTCTTATTGAATTTTAAAAGTGAAACCCAATCTTTTATTTGAGATTTTATTTTTTCTAATCCAACTAAATTGTTTAAATCTTTAAATAATTC
>DGSM01000050.1:0-1805 GCA_002393975.1 Clostridiales bacterium UBA4362 | reverse complement strand
TCTCTTTTTTCATCAAATATACTATTTTGATTTAAAACAATTCTATCAATTAATCTATCACCATATTTAGAACCTTTGATGTCACTACTTTTATAATTTGAAGAAATGTATTTTTTCAATTTACTTTTTAGTTCATCATTAATTTTTCCATAATACTCAAAATTATGTACCACATAATGATATACTTGATCTTCGTCCATTTCATCAACATCTAGTATGATATTGAATTTTTGAGCTAAATTATCATTTTTATTTAATACTTTAGTTAAAGATTCCTTATTTCCATATATTACTGTACTAACATTTGTTCTACTTTCTTCTATATCTTCAGATAAAACATTTAGTACTATATCTTGATGAGTTTCTTCCATAAATAGTATGTTTGTAAAATCTTTAATTACTAGCATACCTTTTATTCTTCTTACCTTCTCATTAACTGTGGTGTTATATAGCTTCATAATATTGAATCTATCAATAGTAATATCATCAAAACTTCTTTCATACATGTCATCTCTATCAAAGTTGAAATATCCAAAATATCCTAAAAACTCAAAGATAATATTTGCAATGCTGTAGGCAATACTATAGTCCTCAGTATATATTAATATATTAAATGGTATTTTAAATACGCTTGGTTTTAAATAATAATTTAAAGCATAGTTTAATAATGAATTTATCTTTTCTTTAGTTTCATCATTTACATGTAAATCATTAATTGTTTTTTGAATATGATGAATATAATAAGTGTTTCTTACATTAAACTCTTTATACTTATTAAATGGAGATAGCATACTATCCAATTTTCCAAGTATATTTACTCTTTTTTCATCGATTAAGTATTTATAATATGCTGCTATCTTAAAGACTCTCATATTGTCATCTGGTTCATCATAAATATCTTCTACATGATTTAAATCAATCTTCAAATTTTTAACACCAGTTTTGTCTTTAAAATATTGATATAGAATATTTGAATAATACTTATCTGAGCTTTTTGATGTCACATCTAAATATGAGAAATCTGCAACGTTATTATCTCCAATAAAGTTAAAATTAACAAAGCCTGCTTCAAGCATTACCTTAACATATATTAAGTCAATGAATTTTACTTTATCGAAAAAAACTTTATTTGGTTCACTATCATACTGAATTGGTTGTTTTCCTAACAATGTATCTAGTATTTCTATAAATTCAGCATCTTTTAATTTTCTAACCTTTATTAATTGTTCTTTTTGAACAACTTCTTTTTCTTTATTCTCATTACCTGATCCTGAATCAAGCATGTTTTGTTTTACAAGATTTTCCATTCCTTGCTTAAATACCATAAAGAATTCCATCATTAAATTCTTTATGCAAGCATCCATTTTGCATTCTTGGCATACTTCTTTGTTTATTTTTTCATAATCAGTTTTAGAAGTGCTTCTTTTTACTTGAATATCGTATTCAAGGTTAGCCATATAGTTTAAAAAGCTATAATCTTCCATGCTGCACATTTTTATAATTGAAAATACTTTTTTATTATTTACTTCATTATAGCGAAATAAATGTAGAGCAAAAAACATTCTTAAAAATTCTAATTCTGCTCTACCTAAATTCTTAAATTTATCAAATTCTTTACTATTCATTATAGATTGTATATCTTTGTCCATTGTCTCTCCTATAAACTATATCTTTTAATTTTTAGTTGCTCTTTATAATGTCCTCTATATCAGGAGCTCTATTAATTGTTTTTCCAGCTTCATAAACAAAATTTGCTCCAAACCATAATCCTAGAGCTACAATTATTGTTATTATTAGCCAAACAA
>DGSM01000056.1 GCA_002393975.1 Clostridiales bacterium UBA4362 | reverse complement strand
GGAAAACCACCAGTATTTAATTTAGGAACAAATAATACTACAGCTAGAAAAGCACACGAAAAAGATGCAATTAAAGTTGCAGAAGGTGATGAAGTAACATATACAATTACTGTATACAATGAAGCAGATGTTGCAGGAACAAATGTTGTAGTTACAGATTACTTACCAAGTGGATTACAATATGTATCAGGAGGATGGACAGCAGGAACAGCAGCTAGTGGGTATACTCCATATACATTAAATTATGGAACAGTTAATGCATACAATGGAGGAGATACTTTACCTTCAGTTTCTAAAACAATAGTATGTAAAGTTACAGCAACAGCTGGAAATGATAGAATTGATTTAAAGAATATTACTGAAATAACAAGTGCAACAGGTGGAACAGATAGAGATTCTGCGCCAGGAAACTTAACTCCAAGTAATACATATAACCCATCAACAGCAGAGCAAGGTATGGGTGTACAAGATGATGATGATTTTGAACATTTATATTTAGAGCCAAATAAAGAATTTGACTTAGCAATTAGAAAATATATTACTGAAATCAAAGACAAAGATGGAAATGTAAAATATTCTAATACACAATTAGCAAATAGAACTCCTAATATTGCAAAACCACCAGTATTTGATTTAGGAAATAAGAAAACAACAGCTACAAAAGCTCATGAGAAAGACGCTATCAAAGTTGCAGAAGGTGATGTAGTAACATATACAATTACTGTATATAATGAAGGAGAAATCGCAGCAAGCAACGTAGTAGTTACAGATTATTTACCAAGTGGATTACAATATGTATCAGGAGGATGGACAGCAGGAACAGTTGCTAATGGATATACTCCATATACATTAAATTTTGGTAATGTAGCTGCTTATGATAAAGGTAGCACTTTACCATCTGTATCAAAAACAATTACATGTAAAGTTACAGCAACAGCTGGAACAAATAGAATAGATTTAAAGAATATAGCAGAAATAACAGGTGCAGAAGGTGGAAATGATAGAGATTCTAATCCTAGAAACTTAACACCAAGCGACACTTATAACCCATCAACAGCAGAGCAAGGCATGGGTGAACAAGATGATGATGACTTTGAACATTTATATATAGAACCAAATAGAATTGTAGACTTAGCATTAAGAAAACATATAATTAAAGTAACAAATTCTGATGGATCTACAATTAAATATTCAGAAGAACAATTACAAAATAGAAATCCTAATATAGCTACACCACCAGCATTTAATTTAGATGATGGTACTACAGCTGAAAAGAAACATACTAAAGCAGCACTAACAGTTAAAACAGGTGATTTAGTAACATATAGAATCAATGTTTATAATGAAGGAAACGTTGCAGCTAACAACGTTGTTGTTACTGATTACATTCCAGCAGGATTAAAAGTAGTTTCTGATGGTTGGACAAAAGGTGAAACAGATGCTAAAGGATATACAGCATATACAAAGACATATTCAAGTATACCTGCAGCAAGTGAAACTAAATTAGGTGAAGTATATGAAGATATAGTTTGCGAAGTTGTTGCAACATCAGGAAAAACTAATATTAATTTAAAGAATATAGCTGAAATAACAACATTTGAAGGAGAAGATAGAGACTCTAAACCAGGAACTATTACTCCAAGTGATGACTATAATCCAGAAGATAGTGAAAAAGGAAAAGGCATCCAAGATGATGACGATTTTGAAAATGTAGTTTTAGAGCCAAATACTTTTGATTTAGCATTAAAGAAATTTATTGCAGCAGTAAATGGCAAAGAGATGAAAACAAATGGAGTTTATGACAGAGCACCATCAGTTGATACCTCAAAGAGAGATGGAGATAAAGTAAAATCATTTACTTACACATTCTCTGCAAATAAAGAACCTATCAAAGTTGAAAACAATGATGTAATTACATATATCATTAGAGTATACAATGAAGGCGGACAAGCTGGATATGCAAAACAAATTAAAGATGATATTCCAGTTGGATTAGTATTCTTACCAGATAATCAAATCAATACTAAGAATGGTTGGTATATGATTGATAGTTCAGGAAAGAAAACAACAGATGTAAGTAAAGCTGTATCTGTAGTAACAGATGATTTTGGTTATGGCAAAGATAAAGCTAAATTATTAAAAGCTTTTGATTCAGCTACAATGGCTAATAATCCTGATTACTTAGATGTTGAAATTGCATTTAAAGTTGGACAACCTGACAAGAACAATAAAGAAAGAGTTGTAATTAACTCTGCACAAGTTAGTGATGATAGTGATGAAAATGGTAATGAAGTAGAGGATATAGATTCAGATGTAGATAATATGACACCTGGAAAACCTTCAGAAGATGATGAAGATATTGAAAAAATCTATGTTAAATACTTTGATTTATCACTTAAGAAATGGACTACTCAAGCAATTGTAATAGAAGATGGAAAACAAACTACAAAGAATACAGGACATAAACCAACAGATAATCCAGAAGCATTAGTAAAAGTAGAAGTAAACAAAAAGAGAATTGAAAGTACAGTAATTAAATTCAAATATACAATTAGAGTTACTAATGAAGGAGAAATTGCTGGAGCAGCTACTGAAATTAGTGAATATGTACCAGATGGTTTAAAATTTGTTCAAGCTGATAACCCAGATTGGAAACAATCAAATGGAAAAGTTATTACAACTAAATTAAAAAACAAAATATTAAAACCAGGCGAATATGCAGATATTGACATTATTCTTCAATGGGTTAACAGTGCAAACAATGTTAAAGCAATGAACAACATAGCTGAAATTAGTGATGATTACAATGAAAGTGGAACACCAGATCGTGACTCTATTCCAAATAACAAGAAAGATGGAGAAGATGATATTGATGATGCTCCTGTAATCGTTACTATGGTAACTGGTAGCAAACCAACTTATTTCTTACTTGCAGGATCTGTACTTGCTATAATAGTAAGTGGAGCATCACTACTTAAGAAATATGTGTTATCATAATAATTAAAAATTGACTTGTTTTAAATTTTGAATTTAAACAAATATAAAATTAAAATAGATAATAAGGGTTTCCTTATTATCTATTTTTTTTGAAAATTTTTAAAGATATAGTGACTAGAAAAATTAAATAATTTTTTAAATTTTACTATTTAAATATTTTTGTTATTAATTATGTATGAAATAATAAAGTAAAGAAAATGCCTTATTTATAAGGCGTTTTTTAATTGACAAATTCGCCTCTAATGTTATAATAAGGACAGTTATGATACAAAAGAGGAGAGACTAACTATTATGCTTTTTATATTAGTTGGCAAGAACAAAAACACAAGGATTTTTACTAAAAAGTCGATAGTTTTAACTCAGAACACTAAACTCTAAAAATAGGACCTATTTTAACTAGGAAAAAGTGTTGTGGGTTATTTAGTCGTGTCTAAAACCTTTTTATGAAATACATAAAAAGTCTTAAATATAAAGAAAAGGTAGATTGATGCACAAATCAAAAAAATTAGGAATTGCTATCATAGTAATTTCGCTATTATTTATTCTTAATTTAATATTTGATTCAAAATGTTTTGCAGCTAACCAAAGTATGTCTTCTAAATATTTTGGCTTAT
>DGSM01000001.1 GCA_002393975.1 Clostridiales bacterium UBA4362 | reverse complement strand
CAAAATGAAAAGTATAATATGGAAAAACAAATTCCATATGAAAATGCAAAACCTATGTTTTTAATTTCTGAAATTGAAAACAAAGATTTGTTAAAAGAAATACTTTTAAAAACATGTGAAGGATTAAAAAAGTAAAAACAATTTTTTTGTTTTTTATTTTGTAAAAATAAATATGAGTATAGAAACAGAAATTTTAAAAAAACAAATTCCAAATATTAAAAAATTAATTGAATATGGATTTGAAAAAAGAATAATGATTTATACTATTCCAAAAATATTTTTAACAACTCTTTCAAAGTTGAAATTACTATTAAAGAAAATTATGAAGTAGTAGGAAAAATTTTTGAAACAGATTTTGGAGATGAATATACAAATTTTAGATTAGAAAATAATAGAGGAGAATTTGCAGGAAAAATTCGAAATGAATATGAAAATCTTTTAAAAGAAATTTCTAATCAATGTTTTGAAAAACAATTTTTTATTTTTGATCAAACAAATCGAATCACAAAAATGATTAAAGAAAAATATAATGTGTCTCCAGAATTTTTATGGGAAAAATTTTCTGACTTTGGAATTTTTAGAAAACAAGATAATGAAAAATGGTTTGCAATAGTAATGAATATTAATAAAAATAAATTTGATCCAAATGAAAATTATGAAGTAGAAATTATAAATTTGAAAGTTGATAATCAAGTTAATGAACTTTTAAAATTAAAAGGAATTTATCCAGGATATCATTCTAATAAAAAATATTGGATAAGCATAATTTTAGATAACACATTTACAGATGAATAAATAATGAAATATATAGAATTAAGTTTTAATAATTGTTAAAACTTTTAGGAGGCAAAATGAGAACTCGAGAGTTAACTCCAAAAAGATCAATTGCAAATCATCAAAAATTTTATTTAAAAAAAGAAAAAGAAATTTCATCAAGTAAAATTAAAATGAAAAATGCAAGACTAAAAAGAGGTTTATATAAACCATTTTATTCAGAATATAAAGTTTTACTTGACTATGCAAATCTAAAATATGAAGATAAAGAAAACATATTTTTTAAGTGGGTAGGTTTCACTCAACAAGGTAAAAAAATAAACTACGATGGAGAAATATATAACAAAAAAGAGATACTCGAAAAGGTAGAAATAACCTGTCCATTATCATCTGTGTTAGATAGAATTATAGAACAAGAATTAAACGAAATAGGCAGTGTAACAATAGAAATAGAGAATTCTAAATACGTAAATGATGTTAATAATGCTATCATAGAAGCAGTAACAAAAAAGAAAAATTCTATGCACACATATGATGATACAATTACATTAGTTATTTATATAGAGAATATGAAATACTTCTTTTCAAATATGAATTCTTATAAAAAATCTCTTAATAATTTAGTAAGTTCATTAAAGAAAATTTCATATCAATTTAAAGAAGTTTATATAGTAGAAAATTTATACATGTATGATAAGAAAAATTTGATTAAGATAAAATTAAAAAGCAAAGTGCAAATTTTGCACATTGCTTTTTTTGTTTTTATTTTTTATTAGTATTATTTGTTTCATTCTTAGCATAAAATTTTTTAGATATTTTTTTATTTATTTTTAGTTTTTACTTTTTACTTTTTACTATTTTTATTTTATTAAAAATTTTTAAATACGTTTTTCATTTTATGCTTTTTTCTTTTTTAAGTTTCTCTCTTTTTCATTTTTCATTTTTTGTTTTTTAGTTTTTTATTTTGAGTTTTTAATTTTCATTTTATATTTTATTTCAACTTTGATTTTTTTATTTTCTAAATTCAAAATAAAAAATATTTCTTGAAATTATATGATTAATTTTTGAAATGTAAAAACAAAAAATCAAATTGATAGTTAAAAAAATTTTTCTATTTAAAAAAGTGAAAAGATTTAAAAAAATATAAAAAGTATTTAATAAGATACTAATACAATAATATTACATATATGTCTTATATGGAGAATGGTAATAACAAAGGCTTTCTTTTTTTGGAAACATAATGATATAATACGCTTATTGATAAATAGGAGAGAAAAATGAATTTAGGAAACAAGATTAAACAATTAAGAGAAGAAAACAATATGACTCAAAAAGAGGTTGCTAGAATTTTAGAAGTGGAACCAGGAACAATTTCTAAATATGAATCAAATTTAATTGAACCCAATATAAAATCTTTGAAATTATTATCAGATACTTTTCGAATTACAATTGATGAATTAATAAGAGAAGAAGATGATGAAGAATATGAATTTGATATTTCAGAAATAGATATTTTAGCAACTTTAAAAGAACAACAAGAAATGAAATTAGAAGGTAACCTTTATCATAATACTCAAATTATGTTTGCATATAATTCATGCCATATAGAAGGAAATAAAATTAGTGAAGTTCAAACTAGAAATATTTATAACACACAATCAATTTCTTTTGATGGAACATCACTTCTTAATGTAAATGATATTGTTATAATGAACAATCATTTTAAGTTATTTGATTATATGTTAGATAATATAAATAAAAAAATATCTGGAGCAATGATAGAATCTTTCTACAACATATTAGAAGAAGGAACTATTAATAATAACAATGAGAACAAAGGAATAAAGGATTTAGAAAAAGTAGTAACTTGGTATAATTCACTTAATAAAATATCATTTGAAAAAATAATTGAGCTATATGTTCGAATAGAAAAATCTAAAGTTTTCCCTTCCGATAATGGTATTGTAGGAAGAATGATTATGTATAGAGAATGTCTAAAAAATGATATTATTCCTTTTATAATTTTAGACAAAGATAAGTTATTATTTTTTAGAGGATTAAATGAATATCAAGATAAAAAAGAAAAAGATTATCTAATTGAAATTTGTTTAAATGCACAAGATCAATATGCAAAATTTATAGAAAAATATTTAAGATAATTTTATACTTGAAATATTTTGGAGGAAAAATGGTTAAGAGATTTGTAATAATAGTTATAGGTTTAATATTTGTAGTATCAGGCATTGTTATGATTTTTAGTGGTAGAGATATGGAAAAAAGATGCTCTGAAGAAGTAGAAGGAAATATAATTGGAATAGTTGAAGATAAAAAATTACCTAGTGGAAGGCCAAAAGAAGAAGGCTCATATTATGATGCTGATAAAGTATATTATCCTGTTGTTGAATATCAAGCAGGTGATGAGACAATAAGTAAAAAGTATTCAGTTGGAGATGAGAGGATTAAATATAAAGTTGGACAAAAGATTACTATAAAATACAATCCGAATAAAACTGATGAATATTTAATCAAAGATGATGATGGAAAAAATTATGTTGGAATCATATTAATAGTAATAGGAGCTATATCTATATTAGTAGGCTTCTTTAATAAAAAATTAAAATAGTAAATAATGTAAGGATTAAAACATTGAATGAAAAAAGAAAAGTTTATATCGCTATAGATTTATTCAAATTTATATTTGCAATAATAGTAATTGCTATTCATACACATCCTTTTGAAAGCGTAGAAAATGAACTGTTTTATAAGGGATTCGATTTATTATCAAGCATTGCGGTTCCATTCTTTTTTATGACATCTGGATTTTTGATGAGCAATAAATTGAATAATATAGGATACTTAAAAAGAATATTGATTAGATATTTGGTACTATATATCATTTGGAACATTATATATTTTCCAATTACTATTTATGGCTTTTGTGTTTCTAATATGCCTTTAGAAAAAATTATATTTTCATATTTAAAAGGCTTATTTTTAGTAGGTGAACAATATTATTCTTGGCCATTGTGGTATTTACTTGGAATGGTATATATTCTTGCATGTTCTATTGTGTTAAAGAAAAATAAGAAATCATTAGAAAAGATTTGTTTATTTAATATTATCATTTATTTAATTGGGATACTAATTTCTGTCCTAATTGATATGAATTCATTATTACCAATTGGGATAAAGAAATTTACTGATGTATATTGCTTAATTTTTGAAAACACAAGAATAATGCTTGGTTTTGGATATTTTACGGTCGGAATCTTGCTAAGAAAAAACAATACTCCTATAAGTAAAAAAATATCCTTTTTAGGATTTATAGTATCTTTTGTAATAGGATTTATTAATTTAGAAATTTTTAAATATGTTTCGATATTGTTGTGCGCATTATTTATTACCGAGTTTGTGGTTAAAATAAATATAAAAAATGACAGAAGTATATTTTTAAGAAAATTAAGTACAACAATTTATCTTACGCATATGATTTTTTTCTTTTTGTATAATATCTTAATTCTTAAAGTAAAAGAACATTTTGGACTTGATTCATTTTTGGTGACTACAATTGTTTCTGTTGTAGTTGGTATAATTTTAATAAAATTATTTTCAAAGAAAAAATGGTATTCGATAGTTTTTTCTTAAAATTAACTAAGGAGAAAAAATGCTAATAGACATTTTTTTAATAATTGTTGGATTTGCATTTTTAGTTGGTGGAGCAGATCTTTTAGTTAGAGGTTCTAGTAACATTGCTAAAAGATTTCATATTCCAGAAATTATAATTGGATTAACAATAGTAGCAATAGGAACATCAATGCCAGAACTATTTATAACTATTAGTTCTGCAAAAAGGGAAGCTGCAGATTTGATATTGGGGAATGCAATTGGAAGTAATATTATTAACTTAATGTTAATATTTGCACTTACAGCATTAATTAAACCAATTAAAATAGAAAAAGATGTTAGAATAATGCACTTACCAGTCACTTTATTAACTACTCTTGTAATACTAATAATGGGAATGGGACTATTAGGAAGTAAAGCAGATGTTATAAATAAATCTGATGGAGTTTTCTTGGTATTTCTATATGCAATATACTTTTTGTATCCAGTAGTAATAGAAGTAAGAGATATTTGGAACACTGATGAAGAAGAAAAGAAGACACATAAAAAGCCAAAAGTAAATATTTTGTTTTCACTATTAGCTGTACTATTTGGAATACTATTCTTAAGAATAGGTGGGGACATGGTAGTTGATATTTCAACAAAACTTGCATTGTCATTTGGAGTTTCAGAAAGAGTAATCGGCCTTACTATAGTTGCTTTTGGAACAGCCCTTCCAGAATTAGTTACTTCGACTTTTGCCGCACTAAAAAATGAGGTTGGACTTGCTACTGGAAATTTACTTGGATCATGTATTTTAAATATTTGCTTAATTCTAGGAACCGGTGCTATAATTACACCATTAAATTTTTCAAGTGAGATACATGCGAGTATATTAATACTGGCAGGAGGAATAATATTTATTTGGCTATCATGCTTTTTTGGAGAAAAAAATACAATTACAAGACCTAAAGCTCTAATACTTTTAGCAACATTTGTTGTATATATGATTAGTTTATTTATTCCAGCTTAAATTATAAAAAGGAAATAAAAATGGAATTTGTATTTACATTTTTAGAAGGAATTGCAAGTTTTATTTCACCATGTATATTACCATTGATACCGATTTACATATCATACTTTACAGGCAAAGACCCAGAAAAAAATAAAGCTCTATCTAATTCAATAGCTTTTGTTTTGGGTTTTTCTTTTATATTTATATTACTTGCAATTTTGACTAACAGAATTGGATTATTTGTAACTGAATATTTAAAATATTTTAAGATTGCATTTGGAATTATAATTATTTTCCTAGGACTAAATTATATGGAAATTTTTAAATTAAAAATTTTCGAAAGATTTAAAAAGTTTCAACCAAATGTGAAAGACTTAAATTTTATAAAATCATTTGCCTTTGGAATCCTTTTTTCCGTAAGCATTACACCTTGTATTGGAACTTTTTTATCATCAGCTCTATTATTAATTGCTAGTGAAGATAGCTTACTAAAAGGATTGATATTAATAATTTTATATTGTATTGGTCTAGGTATACCATTTATACTATCATCATTATTGATAGATAAGCTAAAGAAATTATTTGATGTTATTAAATGTAACTTCAAAAAAGTAAAAATAATTTCAGGAATAATTCTAATATTAATGGGATTATATATAATATTCTTTTAGGAGGCATTATGGATGATGTTAAAAAACTTGTTATTATAGTAGTTGTTCTAGCAATTATTTTATTTGGAGCATCTTTTATTATTAATAAACAAAATGAGAAGAAATATAATATAAGTTCTACTAATAGTAGTATTGATATCGATAATAACAATACTAAATCTAATGTAACCAATAATAATGCACATATAGTTGAATATGCAAATAATAATTTGGAAGTAGAAGATAATTCTGCAACAAGTGAATCTGCTGTAATAGACGTTAACACAAGCAACTTTGAAACAGAAGTTATCAATAGTGATAAAAAAGTATTAATTGACTTTTATGCTGATTGGTGTGGTCCTTGCAATCGCTTATCTCCGATAGTAGACAAGGTAGCAAAAGAAAATAAAGATATAAAAGTAGTAAGAATTGATGTAGATAAAAATGAAAGCTTAATGACTAAATACAATGTTAGGTCAATTCCAACATTAGTTGTTATAGAAAATGGTAAAGAAATCAATAGATCTGTTGGTCTTATCCCTGAAGATTCAATATTGACTTTAATAGGAAAATAGAAATTTTTCCAAATTTCAAAAATTGACAAAATTAACCAATAGCTATATAATTATAGGTGCAAGTTTTTTTGCTTGCATGAAGCTATAAACCATCAAAACAACGAAAGGAATGAACGTTATGGTTGTGGTTAATTCTAAGGCAGAAGAGGCTTTTCGGGGACAAGACTTTCTCACCAGCTTTGTTGTGAGGTTTGATGAGAAGTATGCACAGGAGGAAGAAGCAGACTTTGAGGAGACTTTGAGACTCTTCTCCAAGGGATTCAGGCATGGCGATGTCTTTGATTCAAATATCAAAGTTATCGAATACCGCCTGACTTACCAGGAGAGCTATGGTGTTGATGCCATTAATTCCGCAAAGAGACTTAGAGCTGGCCTTATGGCATATCATGATACCATCACTGGTAACTACTATGTCGGCTTGCTCAGAAGTGACTACAAAGAGCTGTTTGATCTTCTGTTTCACAAAGTGTTCATGGAAAAGAATCAGAATAAGTTCATGGAAATTAAGCGTCTGGGGAAGGTCCCTAATGACTTTACAGGCGTGTATATTGAACTGCTGAAGGATGTAGCTTAGTCAGAACTCTTGACTATAGAGATCTGATTGGAGGCCCTGCGGGTTACGCGGGGTCTTCTTTTTTTATATTTTGTTATTTTTGTTTTTTAGTTCTTTCTTTTCTTTTATTTTATTTTATTCTTCTTCTACTTTTTTCTTTTACTTTACTATTCACATTTATTTTATTTTCTTTATAAATTTATTCTATTCGTTGACTTTTGAAATCTTTATTAGTTTAATCTCTTATGGAGAGGTATGTTTATGAGTTATGATCAAGTATTAGCTTATAGCGAAGTAAGTTCATTTATACTATCAATTGATGCCAAACATAGAAATATGATACCTGAAAAAGTTCAGGTCTTTTTGTGGAGAAATAGTGACATCAATAAAATAAAAAAATATAACTTAGATATTCCACTTAGTGAACAAAATATTAGTAGAAAAGCTCTTTCTATTATTGCTCTATTACATCTTAATTATTGGTGTAAAGATGAAAATCAAAAGAAATCTTTAGAGAAGCTTTTCTTTCAAAATAGTAGATTAGTTGAAGAAGAAAAAAGAGATAAATACAATCCTGATGATATATTCGGTAAGAAAGATTAAGGGAGAAAATAAATGGAAGGTAAATCATTAGCAGAGCAAATAAGAGCTCTTAATAAAAAGTATGGAAAAATACTAACTTTAAGTGAATTAATTGAATGTAAGAAAAGGGGAGAGATTACTGTAAGTAAAGATCTTCCTATTGATGAATATGCCTATGTACATGCAACAAATTTCAAACCAAATAATAATTCAATAGATACTGTTCCTGCTAAATTCAAAAGAGGAGAACAAATAGATTTTTATGATACAACGCGGAAGAGATACAACACACTTTGCTGCTAATGGACAAGTAGAACAACATGGAGATGGAGGAGCTTGGGATAAATGCAAATATTCAGTAGTAATTCCAGCAAGAGCATTTTTAGATAGATATAAAGATCAAACAGGAAGTTTATTAGTAGAAGATTCATTTGTTGATGGTTCTCCAGATATTACAGATCAATTTATAATTTGCTCAATTGCAGATGCACAAGATTTGCAAAGTAAAAACCCTGATACAATTATAATTCCAGCAGAAGATAATGGTGCTTCAAGACCTAAAATTGTAGAAGACTTCTTAAGAGAACTATTAGATATTCAACCAAGAGTTCCAACTGTTAGTGGCTGGGGAGTTATTGGTACCTCGAGAAACGAGTCAATTGGAAGAGTTATAGATAGAGAAGCAGAAGTTAAATACTATGCTGATGTAGAAAGTTATTTGGGAAGAACAGTAAATAAATCTCAACATAGAAATACTTTAGAAGAACTAGAAGAAAGTTTTCTTTATTGTTCTATGAGATATCAAAGTGGGAATACTAGAGAAATAGAAACTTATTTCTTATCTGAGGATAATAGAAAAAAGTATCAAACATTTCTTAGAAATCCAGAAGAACATCAATTAAGTATGGAACATCTAAGTTTTTTTACAGAAAAATTAAATAAAGAACTTGCTGAAGTAGGTTTAAGTGATTGGATTTATTATGTTGAAAATAAAGATGATTTAACAAAAAGAGTAGAAGAAAGTAGAGATGTAGATAGATTTTTAGGAGTAAAAGTAGAACAAATCTATGATGGAGATATGATTTCTACTAACTTAAAACGTCTTGAAATGATAGGTGATAGTAATCCAGAACTAAAAAAAGCTATTTTTAACCACATATGTCAAGACTATAAACTAATGAAGGCTCATTATATGGAAAGAGCTGATACAAAAGATATGAACTTTAAAATTTACTCAGAAAATTTAAGATCAAGATTATCTGCTTATGGTTTAGCAACTGATTTTGATGATCAGGTTATGACTACTGAGGAAAAACAAGAAAGGCAAGATGAAGAGTTTTTCAAAGCATTTGGATTTAGTTTCGAAGATTCATCTGATCCAGTTTTAAGTGATATCTCAAAGTTACAAGCAATAGCTTTAATACAACAACAAATGATGATACAAGCAGTAAGAGATGGAAGTTTAGATCAAGATGGTTTTCCAGAATTGGGAGAAGATTATAAGAAACTTTCAAGAATTGAAACATCAGTCTTAGAAAAAATGAAAGCACATTTACAAGGTGAAACAAATCCAGAAAGATTAGATGAACCATTAGCATTTATTGGATTAAAAGGAGCAGATTTCTTTATGCAAGATGCTGAGGGAAACATAGTTCCAACTATAAACAAATATGGTGCTAAAGCCAGTCGTTTAGTTGATATACAAGGTCAAAAGGCAATAGAAATTGTACAAAGTGAGAGAAATAATCCTCAATCAGGAGATACTTTAGAAGAACAATTAGAGACTTTATATCAAGAACAAAAGTTAGTTCCGGAAGATATACAAGCGGCAAATGCTGATATAAAACATACTTTAGCTACTGAGAGAGGAAAAGAAGACATAGAACAAGACAAATAATTGCTTTTTTTGACAAGATTTGGTATAATATAGGTGTAGCTCATTGAAATGAACTTTATGGAGGTGCAATTTTATGTACGACTACAACAACCCTTATTCAACAGTAAAGTATCCCATTCGCGCAAGATCACATGAAACGGCTGGTTTCACCCGGACAGTAGAAGGCTACAACTGTCTGAAAGATATCAACCGCGGTGTTCTCCGGAGATATGTGCTTCTGGCACTGGATGACCGGAAAATGCTTTCGCCGAGGAGCATTACTGAAGACGATCTGACTGCCGCAAAAAAGGAGTCGGATAAGACCTACACGCACATTGTGTATGGAGATGACATCAATCATCGTCATGGTGGCCAGGTTTTCTTCGCCAACAAGCATGATGTTGATACGCTCATGAGCTTCTTGGAAGCAATCATCGGTCCCGCTAGGATGGATATGCTGAAGAGAAATATCAATGGTGAGCCTGATGATGTCGAAAAAGTCGCTTCAGAATACTACAGAAAGTGGAAGCTCTCGGATGAGGATTGGCCGCTGAAGTAAAGGCAAGCAAGGTTCAAAAATGGACCCCGACGGATAAATCCGTTGGGGTCTTCTTTTTTAATCATCATAAAATTTATAAGCATTTAAATCACGTTCTCTTCTTCTGGTTCTTTTTTCTTCAAAGTATTCCATCTTTTTAACATCATCATCTGTTAAAGATAAAATCACAAATGTTATACCAGCTATAAATAGAACAGCTATTACTATAATAATAATTAACATTTAATCACCTTTATAAACTATTGTTTAAACTATATGTTTATTATATAATCTTTTTAGGAAAAAAGAAAGGTTTTAATTGTATGAGCGAAAGAAGAAAAATGAAATTAATAGATAGACTTGCATATTTTGGCTATTACTTTTTACATTTCTTTCTTTTCATGGTAGAGTATTTTATAATAGTCACCATATTCTTGACAATCGGATTTAAACTATTTTTTCATCTAAATCCTATTGAGGTACTTGCTCAAAAAGAAATGCATTTAATGATAATTTTAAGCTATTCTTTAGGACTTGTTGTAGGACTAATATATTTAGCTAGAACATTAAGAGTCCTATTAAGAACAAATTTATATATTACAGATGGATATATTTTTAAGAAACATAAGTTTAAAGAAAATCATAGTGATTCGACTACTACTATCACAAGAAAAGTAAGAGCTATTAGCAATGACAAATCAGTATCAACAGATTGGATTCGTTGTTCTAGATGGTTATATAAACAAGAAGAACCAACAGTTTATATTGTGGTACATAAAAATAAGGGGATAGATTTTTATAGATAAAGTAACAAAATAAAATTGAATTTAAACAAATAAAAAAAGAACTAACCTGCGTTAGTTCTTTTTGTTATTAATCACTATCATGATAATAGTCATCTTCTTCTAATTCTGACTCATCCTCTTCAAAGCTAAATGGTTCATAATAGCCTTGTCTACATACTTCTTTTTCTTCTGGCGTTAAGCCATATAAATCCATTTCTTTTTCTAACTTTTCATTAGTTTTAGGCATCTTTTGAATTGAACTTAAAGGCACAGAGCTGTTTTTATTGACTTTTTTACTTTCCTTTTTTTTATTCTTTTTGCTATCAAGGAATATACTAAATATTCCTAGAAGAAACATAAAAGAAAGAAGACCAATTATTGCAATAAATGAACCAACTAAAATACTAATCATATAGAATTCTCTCCTAAAGATTATATTTCAAAATCATCATGGTCAGGATCTGCTTGACCAGCTAATATTGAATTTAGTATTCTTCTTTTTTCCATCTCACGTTTATCTAACGCAATAAGCTCTTCATGACTCATTGGATCGCTTTTTCTTTCTTGTGAGTCAAGACTTTCCTCATTATAAAAAATAGTTTCTTTTCCAGAACTTACATATAGAGGAATCATTACATCTAAATTAGAGCAACCAGCTCTTAATGCATCAATTGTTTTTTGAATATCTTCTACACCTGGTTCAGATCCCGTAATAAGTGAATGTGTATATAGAGGATTGATGTCTCTTTCTGAATAAATAGCTCCAGTTTCTGGATTAAATTTTACTATACCAGTGTCTCTATCTTCGCTAGTATGACTTTTTCTATATATGTAGCTTGCTTCAGCTGCTTCACTAGGTGATAAATGATATGCATCATGTAATCCTTCCCCAAAATCATAGTATACCTTTACAAAAGGTCTGTTTTTTGCATCTCTTGCAACAAAAGCAACAACTTTTTTACTCATATCTCTTGTAAATGCCATATTTACCTCCAAATAATTTTGTTTTATTTATTTTTACTATATGCATTTTTCAATAACAAATCAAGTTTGTTTTTATTACATTTCTTTTTTTATGCTCTATTAGATTTTTTATATACTTTTATACTTTACGAATTAGCAAATGATAATGGTAAGAATCAAATACTTTATCTTCTTTTTCATAATAGTCAACCTCTTGACGTATATTAATAATTTCAAATTTATTAAATAATTCTTTTGCTAATTTATAATCTACATAGAAATGAGGTGTATTATATTCAGGACCTTTTTCCATTTTCATTCTAGTATTTGGATCAACTAATGGCCATGAAGTTTGTTTAAATCCCCAAGTATCTTTTGATCCTAAAGTTAGATAACATTCACCATTCTTTTTCATGACTCTATCTAATTCTTTAACAATTTGTTTCATACCATTTGTATCTGTATGTGAAATGACATTTCTGCAAAGAATACAATCAAAAGATTCATCATCATAAGGTAAATTTAGCATGTCACCAATTTTATAATCAAATTCAAGTTTTTCATTTTCAGCCCATTCTTTAGTTCTGCTAATAGCTTCTTCACTTATATCAAAACAACTAACTTTGAAATCATATTTACCAAATAGAATTGAGTGTCTACCAAGACCACATCCTAAATCGAGAAATGATTTTTTATTTTGATCTTTCCAACGATGTAATAAGTAATAAGATTCAATGCTAGGTTCAAGCCACATACTTGCTTTATCACCTTTAACAATCTTCCAATCCCAACCTTTAGATTCTACCATAAATACCTCCTCATATTTTAAAATATTCGATAGTAAATTTTGTACCTTTGTCATTTGATTCTACATCTATAGTTCCATTATCTTCTTCTATGATAGTTTTTGCAAGAGCTAGTCCGATTCCGATACTATCTGCAGAAGCATTTGACCCTTTATAAAATCTTTCAAATATATGTGGAATATCTTTTGGAGAGATTCCATCTCCAAAATCTATAATCTCTATTTTAGAATATACATTGTGATTAGTTGATTTGATTAATACTTTTGAACCTTCTTTAGAATGATCAATTGCATTTTTTAAAATATTTGTAATAGCTTCAACTTGCCAAGCTTTATCACATACAATACTTGCATTACTTTTTAACTTTAAGTTAGACTCTATTTTTATGTTTTTTAAATCACATATTGTTGAAACATTCTTTATAGAATCATCTATTATATCTCTAACATAAGTTTCTTTTTTAATAAAATGAATAGTATTAGCATCAAATTTAGATAACTTCAAAAGAGCTTGAACTAAGAAATTAATGTTTACAACATTTCTTTTTATATCTCTAATAAATTCATTTCTTGTATCTTCATCCATTTCAGGATCATCAATTATATTATCAAGCATTACTAAAATACTTGTAAGAGGAGTCTTTAATTGATGAGAAATATCTTCTAAAGACTTTTTAAGATTTGCTTTATCTTTTAATGAATTTTCAGCAGCTTCTTTTAAAGTAATAGTTGTTTTATAAATTTCATTTTTTAATATTGATAATTCATCTTCAGTATTAGAATCAATTTGTAATTCATAATTCTTTTTATTAATTTGTTCAATACATTTAGTAATTTCTCTAATATCTTTTTCTTTACTACGATTGTAAAGAATATAAATTGTTAGTAATAAACCAAAACTAAAAATAAGAAATAGGGAATTGATTATCAAAAACTTTTGATGATCTTTTTCGTTTTTTATTAAAACAGATTCATTATCTAATTCAATACCATATTTATTGAAGAAGTTTTCTGATGATTGATCATTGTTATTTAATACTTTAATAATTTCGTCATCAGATAATTCAGGATAATTCTCTCTTAAAACTGAAACAATACTTCCTATTTTGTTATTAAAATTATTTGTATAAACATGGTATTCATATATGTTTATTGCTAGGAACAACACTAATAAACAAATAGATATTAAAAGAGAAGTAATAAAGTATCGTTGTAACTTTATTTTATTCTTCATCTATTAGATACCCCATGCCTTTAATTGTTATTATGATATCTGTTCCTATTTTTTCTCTAATTCTTTTGAAATAAACTGTAACCGTGTGATCATCAACATCATTTCCAGTCCATTCCCAAATCTTATCTAATATTACGTTTCTACTTACAACTTTGTTTAAATTAGTAAATAGAAGATTTACTAGCTTTAATTCTAATGCACTTAATTCTACTTTTTTTCCATTTTTAGAAAGTGTCAGCTTATCTGTATCGAATGAAATATCTTTAACTTTTATAATACTTTGTTTCTTTGATCTTAATAGTATTTTATTAACACGAGCCATCAATTCTTTGGTGCTGAATGGTTTAGTAATATAATCTTCAGCACCAATATTTAAACCTTTAACAATATCATCTTCTTCATCTTTAGCTGTTAAGAATATAGTTGGAATCTCTAGTTTTTTGATTGCATTTTCAAATAAATCAAAACCATTTCCATCAGGAAGAGTAATATCTAAAATTATTAAATCAATGTTTGAATTTTCAAATAAATACTCTTTAGATTCTTTAACAGTACTTTTAGAAGTAACATTGTGTTTTTCTTTTTCAAAAGAATAGGTGAGACCTTTAATAATTGATTGGTTATCTTCAATTAATAAAATATTCATTTATTAGTTCCTTTAACTTAAATATTCTCATTCTTAATCGTTTCAATTGTGTTTTGTTTATTAATCTTACTCATTGAGTATTTCATTATCAAGAATATTAGTAAGAATACTACAACGATTGAAATAATGATTGCAAAGATAGGAAGCTTAAATGAAGTAGTAGAGGTTTCTGCTAAACTATGATAGATTAAATATGATAATCCTACTCCAATTGGAATACCAAATATTAATGATTTTAGTCCTGTAAATATGCTTTCTAATCTTATCATTCGATTAAATTCTTTTGTAGTCATACCAACTGATTTTAACATAGCAAATTCTTGTTTTCTTAATTCCATGTTTGTGGTAATTGTGTTGAAAATATTTGTTATACCAATTAAAGAAATTACAATGATGAAACCATATAAGAATATACCAATTAAAATAAAAAAGCTACTTTCTATTGCAACACTTTCAGCAATATTGTTAATATTATAAATTTCATCTTTCAATAGTTCATCAATATCATCTTGTAATTGGTTTGCATTATTTGATTTATAATAAATTGTAAGTGATTTAGATTTAGCTATTTCATCAAATTTTTCATCACTTATTATTATATAACGTTTACCCATGTTTTTTAAACCAAAAGGAACTGTTTCTGTTATTGCTCCGATTTCAAGGTTAATTTCCTTTTCTGTTGAGGTAACTGATGCCTCTATTATATCACCTTTTTTGAAATCGTAAACTCTTATATGTTTTGTTTGTTTTTTATCATTATTTTTTATATCCTCTTCATCTATTAAAATTGCTTTATTCTTTATTGAATCATATTCTAGTCCTAAAGATTTGATATACTTATTATATTGATCTTTTCCAATAGCGAGTATACTAGTATAATTGTCAACTTCAGGATCTATTTGCAAATTAGTGAATTCTTTATATTCTTTAGAATAATGATTTTCTTTGAATTTTAAATCGCTAGTTCTAAGAATTGTGCTATCTTCAATATTTTCTAAAGTGGTAGTATCTATAAATTTATTATATGTTTTCTCAGTAATTTCTTTTGATGATAAAGATATATTGTAATCAGAAAGATTTAATTCATTATCTATTTCTTGAAAAGCCATAGACATGAAACCATATAAAGCTATAAATACAAATACAGAAACTGTTAAAGAAACTACTGTAGTTCTATATTTTTTCTTGTTTCTTTTTAAGTTTTTATAAGAGATTTCTCCACCTATACCAAATAATTTCTTAATATATTTTGGAGATTTAATCTTTTTAGGATTAATCTTTATGTTGGCACTATTTCTAATTGAATCAATAGGTGAAACTTTTGATGCTCTGCTAGCACTTCTTAGTGCAGATAAGTATATAGTAACAATTCCTAAAAGGATAGAAATTAGTGCTGCTGGAATAGAGAAGACAAATACTAATTTAATATTATTCAAAGCAATTGTTAGGAAATGATTACTTACTATTACAAGAATAAATGATGCTAAAAATCCTAATAGTAATCCTAGAGGAATTCCTATAAGTCCTAATACTGTTGCTTCAAAATATACATTTTTTCTAATTTGTTTTTTGGTTGCACCAATACTACGAAGCATTCCATATTGTTTTGTTTTTTCTGTTATAGAAATATCAAAACTATTCTTTATACAAAAAACAGAAGTTACAACAATTATTCCTATTACAACTGCGATTGTAAATCCTAGTCCACTAATACTTGAACTTGTTAAAGGATTTGTTTCTAAATCTATTAAATATCCATTTGCAGTTATTTCATATTTAGCACTTTCTAATTGCTTTTGAAGTTCTTGTTTTTCTTCCTCTGATAGTTCAATATTTGTTGCAGCCTTTTTATAAAGAGTTGGATTTATTCCTAAAATGTTTGCTGTAGTTTCATATACTTGTTTTAATCCATCTTTATTAAATCTAGCAAATACATCAACATTTCCATTTACTTTATTCTCATCTAAATATGTTATAAAAGTATATCCTGGAGCAGTATATCTTTCTATGCTCATTGCTGGTCTTTCGATTTTTCCAACTATGGTATATGTCTTAGTAAAAGAATTTTGAAGATGTTCATCTTTGTCTTGATAAGAATTTGTTTGATTTAAGAGTTTTCCTTCTTTATCATATCTTTGTCCTACATCAAGATTAATGGTGCTACCTACTTTAAGATCAACTCTTCCATCTGTTTTTAAATGTGTTGGAATTAATACTTCTGAATCATTTTCAGGAAGTCTTCCTTCAATTAGCTTTACTGATAAATTATCTAATGAATCTTTCGTAAATGCTTTTAAAAATACAAAAGGCTTTTTTTGGTTTTTTGAACCTATTTTGGCATAGCCTATATTTTTAGTTATATCTACTTTTTCAATATTTCTATTTTCTCTAAATTGATTTAAATCATCAATTGGTACTTCATAGAATCCTACATGAAAGTTTCCTTGTTCATTTATTTCAAATCCTATTAAAGATTTAATTCCACTTGCATACATAGATGCTACTGCAGTAATAAGAGCTACTGATAACATTATTCCTATAATGGTTACTATAGTTCTTTTTTTATTTAGTTTTAGATTTTTAATTGTTAATTGATTTAGTAAGTTCATAACTATACCTCCTTAACAATTTTTCCATCTTCAATTTTGATTATTCTATCTGCAACTTTAGCAATCTCCATATTATGAGTTATCATTATTATTGTTTGTTTTAATTCTTTATTAGATTTTTTTAGTAATGCAACTATTTCATCACTTGATTTAGAATCTAAGTTTCCTGTTGGTTCATCAGCTAGAATTATAGTAGGATCAGTTATTAATGCACGACCGATACTTGTTCTTTGTTGTTGTCCACCTGATAATTCGTTTGGTAAATGAGTTCTTCTGTTTTGTAATCCTAATAGGTTTAATAATCCATCTAGTTTTTCTTGATCTACTTCACGATTATCTAATGAAAGGGGAAGGGTGATGTTTTCTTCCACATTTAGAATTGGTATTAGATTATAGAATTGATATATTAATCCAACTTGTCTTCTTCTAAAGATTGCAAGTTTATCATCATTGAAATCAAATATATCGTTTCCATCTATATATACTTTTCCTGATGTTGGTCGATCAACACCACCTATTAAATGCAATAATGTTGATTTGCCAGAGCCTGATGCTCC
>DGSM01000015.1 GCA_002393975.1 Clostridiales bacterium UBA4362 | reverse complement strand
TAGATGCTTTGAAAAGAAAACTTAAAGGAGTAAATATTTTATTTGATACTTCGTGTAAACAACTAATTGTTGAAAATGGAAAAGTTATAGGGGTAGAAACTAATAAAGGAAAACTATATGCAGATAAGGTAATTTTAGCAACTGGAGGAAAAAGTTATCCTATGACAGGCTCAACTGGTGATGGATATAAAATGGCAGAAAGAGTAGGACATACAATTATTGATTTAAAACCATCATTAGTTGGATTAATTGCAAGCAATGAAGACTTACAAATGTGTCAGGATTTACAAGGTCTAAATTTAAAAAATGTTTCTATAAAAGTAATAAATGATGGCAAAAATATTTATGAGGACTTTGGTGAAATGCTATTTACTCACTTTGGAATATCTGGACCAATTATTTTAAGTTCATCATCAAAATTAGCCCATTGTGGAATAAAAAACACTAAAATAATAATAGATTTTAAACCAGCATTAACAGAAGAAAAATTGGATGAAAGAATTTTAAGAGATTTTAGTGAAACTAAAAATAAAGACTTTAGAAATAGTTTAGACAAATTACTTCCTCAAAAATTGATTCCTATAATTGTGAAAAAAATGGGTATAGATAAAAAAGTAAATGAGATAACAAAAGAAGAAAGAAGAAAATTAGTAAAACTATTAAAAGAATTCGAAGTTGAAGTAATAGGCTTTAGGCCAATAGATGAAGCAATAGTAACTGCTGGAGGAATTTCTACTAAAGAGATAAATCCAAAAACAATGGAGTCTAAATTAATAAAAGACTTGTATTTTGCAGGAGAAATTATTGATGTAGATGCATACACAGGAGGATTTAATTTACAAATTGCTTATTCTACAGGATATACAGCAGGAATGTTATTATAAAAGGAATAAAAGGAGGAAAAAGTGTTCCAATCGATTGATAGCTATGCAATTGGAGAAATAGAAGTAAAAAGATCTAGATTTATAGCAGAAGTTTTTTACATAGAAGATGAGTCAATTGCAAAAGAAAAAATTGATGAAATAAAGAAAAAATATTTTGATGCTAAACATCATGTATTTAGTTATAAAATAGATAATTTGGAACGATTTTCAGATGATGGAGAGCCACAAGGAACAGCGGGAACACCTCTTCTAGATATTATCAAGAAAAGAAATTTGAACAATATTTTAGTAGTGGTTACTAGATATTTTGGAGGAACTCTTTTAGGAACAGGAGGACTTGTTAAAGCTTATTCTGATGCATTTACGCTTGCTTTGGAAAATGCAAAAATAGTAAATAAAACAAATGGTATTGAGTATGAAATAGTAGCAAATTATGAAAATCTTGAAAAGATTAAATATATATGCCAAAACAACAATATCACAATCAAAAACATTGAATATGGAGAAAAAATTACTATTACATTAACCTCTATAAAGGAAAGTTATGAGGTTTTGAAACAGAATTACAATTTAATAGAAAATAGTAAAATTACTAATGAAAATATTGTTATAAATGTATAAAAATTGATAAGAATTGGCGAAAAATGTCGAAAACTGGATACCGAAAAAGTGCTTGAATTTCAAGCACTTTTTGCTTTTTTGTAGAAAAAAGTAAAGCGTAACTTGACATAATATGGAAGAAGGCCTACAATTAAATTTTGAAAACAAATTAAAGGAGGATTATGATGAATTTAATTATTGTACAAGCAAATGCCAATTTTAAAAATGTTTTAGAAAATAGATTTAACAAAAGTGAAAAAATTAATGTAGTAGGAGTAACTGATAATGGCGAGACAGCTATAGATTTAATAGCTCAAAAAAAGCCAGATGCAATCTTAATAGATGTTATTTTACCTAAACTTGATGGAATAGGGGTAATAGATAAGATAAAAGAGATGCATTTAAAGGTTGATCCCATAATTTTTGTTTTATCAAGAATAGATAGTGAAAATATTATACAAGCAACCTTAAAAAGAGGAGCAAGTTATTATTTTGTAAGGCCAATAAATTTAGGCCTTTTAGAAAAAAGAATGGAAGAAATATATGAAATAGAAAGAAATACTAGAAGCGGAAAAAGATATAAAGAAAAAGCAATGCAATATATAATGGTAAATGAGGAAGATACTATTTATAATAGAGAAGCTATAATAACTAATTTTATGCATGAAATAGGAATACCAGCACATTTAAGTGGATACAAGTTTTTGATTCAAGCTATAATGATGGCCGCTCAAGACGAGACAGGGTTAAATGCTATTACTAAATGTATTTATCCAGTAATTGCTAAACATAATAAAACTACAGCTCAAAGAGTTGAAAGAGCAATGAGAAATGCTATTTCGGAAGCATGGAATAAAAAACATTCATTGCTAATGAATAATATTTTTGAGAATGAAAATAATGAAAATAGAAGACCTACAAACAGCGAATTTATAGCTATTGCAGCCGATAAAGTAAAATTCGAAAATGATTACATAAATTGGGAAGAAAATCCTAATAGATAGTTTTATTCGATTAAATTGCCTAAATTTCGCCAAATTACTTGAAAAAATCCCAAATTATTATATAATAGACGTAAATTTTAGAATCGGAGGAATAGATGGTGCTAGATCAGAGACAATCAAACCATTATACAAAAGATACGATTCGAATTAAAGTTATGGGAATTGGCGGAGGCGGAAATAACGCAGTAAACCAAATGATTAACAGTGATATATCAGGTGCAGAATATTTTTTAGTAAATACTGAAAGAAAATCACTTGAAAGAGCTAATCAAAAATTATGCCAAACAATACAAATTGGTAAAGAATTAACAGGTGGACTTGGAGCAGGTGCAAATCCTGATATAGGTGAGCAAGCTGCTATTGAGGACATTGAAGAAATTATAAAGAATTTAGAAGATACTGACCTTTTATTCCTAACAGCTGGAATGGGTGGAGGAACAGGTACTGGTGCAATTCCTGTTATAGCTAGAGAAGCTAGAAAGATGGGAATTGATACTATCGCTATTGTTACTAGACCATTTGCTTTTGAAGGAAAGCCTAGAAAAATTAAAGCAGACATGGGAATTGAGAAATTAAAATCTAATGTTAATTCTTTAATTGTAATAGATAATAATAAACTATTAGAAAATTCAGGAACAAATACATCTATTATTGATGCATTTAAAATGACAGATGATGTTTTAAGACAAGCAGTTGAATCAATTACTGATTTAGTATTTTCTATTGGAACAATAAATGTTGACTTTGCAGATGTTAAAACAATTTTCAGCTATGAAGGATTAGCATATATGGGAATTGGAGAAGCAGAGGGAGACAATAAGATTGAAGAAGCAACAATCAATGCTTTAAAGAATCCTTTAACTGAAAGCACTATTAATGATGCTAAAGGTGTTATCTTTAACATTAAGGGTGGAGAAGATATAGGATTAGATGATATCAATAGAAGTGCAAGTCTAATTTCTGAAAAAGTTAACTCTGAAGCAAATATAATATTTGGTACTAATATCAAGCCTGAGTTAGGACAAAAAGTTATTGTTACAGTAGTTGCTACTGGAGTTGAAGAAAAACGAGAAGAGGTTATATAAATTGACTACTAAAGAGTTTCATTTATTAAAATTAAAAGTATATGATGGTGATAATGTCATATTTGAAGGTATGAGTGAAGATGTACCAAAAGAAATAAGTGATAAGCAAATAGAGATAGACAAGTTAGAAGAGAAAACTCTAGTGGTTAAAATTGTCAATAATTAGTAAAAAATGTCAAAAAACTTGCAAAAATAGAAACCGTATGGTATAATTATTATGTTAACGTTTGTTAAAATACAATTTTTAGAAAGGAAGTTAAGATGGGAAGTCCAATTGAAGCTATCGTAAATGTATTTAGAAACATTTCTCAATCAAATACAGATAAAACAGCTTTAAGTGATGTTTCAGATTTTGAGGATTTAGATCTTTCAAAAACAGACCTTTCGTCAGATGCAATAAATGCGTTAAAAGAAGGAAAAAAACTTGCTGATGAAGATCAAAAAGAATTTGAAAAAGTCGTAGCAAAGAAATCACAACCTGTAATAGCACCACAACCAAGGGCTCAAGTGAAAACTCCTTCTAGATCAGATATTGTAAAAGGCGAAAACATAGAAATAGATGAAGAAGAGCAAGAACAAGAAAGAACCATAGGTCCTAAACATTAAGGAATGATTATAAATACATATACGTGTCATAAGTTGACATAAGATAAAAGCAGTGATAAAATAAATTCACTGCTTTTTAGTTTGTTTTGCCGACAGTTTGGCATTATAAGAGCAGGGGGCATATGTTTATTTATTGATGAGGAGGAAAAAGCGCATGACAAGAAAGTTCTACAGAGCTTTCGGACAGAGGCTAAAGTCTGCACGGGAGCAAGACGGAGTAAGCCAACTCGATATGGCGATTTTCTTGCGTTGCAGCGTTAAAAGCGTAAGGAGATATGAAGCAGGCTTCAAGCCACTGACAATCTCTAACTATTTTAAAGTCTGCAAATACCTGGAGGTAAATCCCTGGAAAATGATTGCCACATCGCTTGGCGACTGGCTCATGAAAAAATAGTAACCCCAAAAAAAGAGGACCCATAAAGACGTGGTCCTCGTTTTTTTTATTATATTATATTGTATTAATATTTAATATTTAATATTTAATATTTAATATTTAATATTTAATATTTATTATTTATTATTCTTTATTTGTAGTTAGTTTTTTATAAATAACATAAGCTAAACATGATTGGAATGCACTTAAGCTAAAGCCATTAATTAAGTAGCCCATTGATAATAATAAATTTTTAACATTAAAAATACGGATTAAGTTAATAATTGTTGATATAGATGAATTAACAAATGCTAAAGCTAATAATCCTACTATAACAATGGTTAATATTTTAGAAAGTTTATTATTTTTATTCTTATTTAATACGATTCTCATAGTATTAATACCTAATAGAACGAATGCTCCTATTCTAATCATACAGTTTAATATATCTATTAAATAGCGGATAATGATTATTGCATTGCCATATGAAATGAAAGTAACAAAAGCACTAATAGTTTTAAACATAGAAATAAGAGTAGATAGAGCTAAAATACATAAAACAACAAATAGTATAATGTTAATAACTTTATCATGTTTATCAGATTTCTTAACTAGCTCATATATAAAGTAAAATCCTACAAATCCATATAAAACGATAGCTTTAAGAATACTCCATACATTTGATAGAACTGTAAGTCCAGATAAATGGTAACTTGTAAGCAAATTTGCACTAGTAGTAATTAGAAAGAATAGTAAATATATTCCTATAAAAACGATTCCTACTATAGATAATATTTTCTTTAAATTTTTTTCTTTCATAAAAAGCTCCTTTCCTAAGTATTATATCAAATAATGGCGGAAAAATACATAATCTACATAATATTTATGCTATAATTAGTATTAAGTTGGAGGTAATAAATATGGAAAAAAACAATGCCAAAGATTTTTTAGGAAAAGAAGTTATAGTAGAAATTGATAGACAATTGGGATCAAGACATCCAAAGCATGGATTTATGTATATGCTAAACTATGGCTTTATTCCAAATACAATAAGTGGAGATGGGGAAGAATTAGATGCTTATCTTTTAGGAGAGTTTGAACCAGTATCTTCTGGTAAAGGAAAAGTAATTGCTGTTATACATAGAACAAATGATGATGATGATAAATTAGTTGTTTCAAAAGATGGAAAAGATTATTCTGATGATGCTATTAGAGCATTAACTGAATTTCAAGAAAGATTTTTTGAATCTATAATTATTAGATAAAAGCCTAAATTTAGGCACTCTTTTTGCTTTTTTAGATGAAATGTGCTATAATATGAACTTGAGATGACATAGCAAAACCCTCCGTCATCATCATAATTAGCTAATGCTAGAGGAGGAAAATCGTCATGTTTAAGGTGAGCGTAGAAGAACGGATTAGAGAAGCAGTGCTGGAGCAAACTGGAATAAGTCTTACCAGGGAACAAGTGCACATGATGAAGACAGTGCCTGATACGGCACAGAAGCCGAACAAGTTCATTACCTGCCTGCAGGTGGATAACCAAACAATTCTGGTCCCGATCAAGATTACTGACAATGGCCAGGACATCAAGATCGAAAAAATCGGATTGGTCATCTGGTGACGATGGTGAGACCTTCCCAAAAGGGAGGCCTCATTTTTGTTTTTGTAATAAAAAAAACATACATTTGTTATTAAATGTTGTATAATAATATCATATACTAAAAGCGTATATTTAAATAAAGGAGAATTGGATATGCTAATTGATAATTGTGGATCAAATTCAGATAAATTAAAAGAAATATATAATAGTATGCTTAAAGCAAAAAGTGGGAGTAATGAAGAAATTACTGAAAACACAAAAGAGCTATTAGATTCAGAAATTTTTCAAGCATATCAAACTATATTGAGCTTTACTAATGATGGTAATGCAGTTGCCCTTGCCTTATATGATTTTGCTAAAAGAGTTGCACAAGGAAATATAGAAGTATCAGAACTTTCTTCTCTTGCTGTTGATGTAGCAACAGAAGCATCAATGGCAGAAAACGTTTTAGTAGTTCCAGAAGAAATGGATGAAAGTACACAAGATGCATTTGCAGCTATTGCTATTTTAGGAGGAATGCTTAATGAAAGGGAGAAAGAAACAGTAAGTATTCTATGTACTGACGAATTAGAAGATTCATTTAAAGGCGTTTTCGAAAAGGCTCAAGCAGGAGATAGAACATCTCAAAAAGTTTTAGACTTAATCAATAGAGCTGAAGGATATATTGTTAACAGAGATAAATTAAATCCAAAAGGTGCTGCTTCTGGTGCTCTTGCATTAGTTTATCAATTAACCTCAACAGGAGATAGTGCTGCTTTAGAGGTTGCTGAAAAGATAGCATCTACATTTGGATTAGATGAGATAATAGAAAATGGTACAATTAATCCTGATAAAGTTAAAGAAGTATTTGCTAGAAAACATCCAAATCATGACTTAGATGAAACTAATAGAAGACATGATAAATATGTTGAAAATAATACAGAAAGTATTTTAAAGAGAGGAACTTCTTCAAATAGAGAGAACGTAACTCAAAAATTAGAACGTAGTAGACTACAAGGACTATCTAAACAAATAGTAGGAGCTATCAAAACTGGAAACATAGATGAGATAACAAGATTAGTTCAAGAAAATAGAGAATTAGCTGAAAAGCTTTATGGAGATACAAGAGATCTTTATGAAAGATTTGGCAAAGGTAAAAAAGGTGGAGATATATTACTTTCAAAAATGAAAGCAATTGGAATGGCCCTAGGAAAAGACGGGCCTCAAATGAGTGATAGAGAAGAACAAAATGATGAAAGATAATAAATAAGAATTAAATTATAAAACAATAAAATAATAGAAAAAAGACTTTCCTTAGGGAAGTCTTTTTTACTTTTATTATTTTAAATTAAGTATATTTATAATTTCATCTATTAGTATATCTAGCATAACTTCATAGTTTAAATCTAAGATTGATAAATCATTATATATTATTCCATTACAAAGATAATCAGCAATTCCCATTATTGAAAAAACTTTTTCCTTGATATTAGTAGAAACAAATCCATTATCAATAAGAATATTAGAAACTATTTTAGCGATTTCTTTTTGTTTTTCAAGGAAAAACATTTCAACAGCTTCATCATAGTGAGATAAAGCTTTTAGTTCTTTATATGCTTTAGAAGACATCTTATTATTAGTAATATAAGATGTAAATAATTCTTTTAGAATTATAGGTAAATCTTCTTTATTGAATTTTTTAGGAGAAATAGAAAGAATAGGAGTGAAAACCATGCTAGAATACTTATCTAGGCTAGCAATAAGTATATCACGTTTATCTTTAAAATATTGATAAACAATTCCAGTTGATACACCTGCTTTTTTTGCTATTTTAGCAGTGTCAGTATTAAAATAACCATCAGTACAAATTAAATCAAATCCTGCATCAATTATTTTTTCTCTTGTCTCAATTGAACGTTTTTGACTAGGCTT
>DGSM01000026.1 GCA_002393975.1 Clostridiales bacterium UBA4362 | reverse complement strand
AGAAAGATTAATATTAATAAAGCAAGCAAAGAAGAACTAAAACAACTTTCGGGAGTAGGAGATTCAGTAGCTCAAGCTATAATAGATTATCGACAAAAGAATGGAAAATTTAATACTATAGAAGACATTAAAAAGGTGCCCGGCATAGGAGAGAGTAAGTTTAACAATATAGAAAAAATGATATCCGTTAAGTAAATTTTTTATTATTTATTTTGTTGAATTTTATAAATCGTAAATATATAATTATTTTGTATATTTATAACCAAGGAGTAAAATTCTTTAAACTAAAAAGTATGGGTATTAGAGAAGACAAGGAAAAAGAACTAATTGGAGAAATCTCAAGCATGAAAAAAGAGCTTGTTGATAAGCAAGTTGCTTTGATTGAGAGCTTTTTTACTGAAGGCCCAGCCAATGATGGCCAGGGTGTATTTACCATGCTTGATGACTATTTAGTGGCTATGAATAAATCTATTGGTAGCATGTCTTTTAATTCTAGAATGAATTTTGGTATAGATGATACAGTATATTCTATTAATAAGATTATAGCTGAATTAAATGGAAATGAAGAGGAAGCTTCTATTGCTAAAGTTTTAGCTAATAAAGCGAAACCAGTTATTTCTGAAAAAGTTGAAAACCAAATTGATCAAGCGGTTTCCATAATTAAAGAAATCAATTCAAATAGTAGAAAAATAGAAGAAGAAAATGAAGCTATTACAGGTATAACAGAAGAACAAAGAGCTAATAGAACTAGAAAACAAAAAGCAGAGAATATTGAAAAAGGTTGTAAAAATATAGAGAATGCTATTAGAACAGTAAAAATTAATAGAAGACCTTTTGATAATATAGTAATAAACAATAAAGCAATTAAAGAGTCTACTGAACCTGCCAAGCGTTATCTTTTAAATATTTCTAAGAATGCTATGCATTCTATGTATAAAGGAATCTTTATTGCTTCAGAAGTTGAAAGTTTAAATGCTCAATTATCTAATCAAAATAACTCTATTAAGATTAATAATATGTTAAATAAAATAGATGAAGATTTGATTAAGAATTTAAATAATAAGATTAAGATGTTTGAAGTTAAGTTATAATTTAAGAGTTTGAAAGGATGTGGACTATGGCAAATGCAGTCATGTTTCAAAGGTTGAAAGAGAATATTGTTGCTATTGGTGAAGAATTAAAAACCAAAAACAGAGCAGATATAATGTTGTACTTAACTCAAGATACAGATCAAAACAAAGGTGTATATACTAGATATAAGGAATTATTATTTAGCTATACTGAGAAATTAAAAGAAGCACAAGACCAAGGCTTTATTAGTAAAGAAGAAGTTGCTATGCTTACAAAAGTTATTTTTGACAAGTATAATTCTTTATATAGAAGAGTAGCAGATACAGTTGAATTTTTAACAAGGAATTTATATACAGAAGATAAAGTTGTTGGTGCTTACTATACAATAGATAGAATTATTAATAATGAGTATTTCGATGATCAAAATCTTCCTGCTAAAGAGAAGCTTGATAAATTGCATGAAAGAATCTCTATAGGAATAAAAGATGATGAAGATCATATGAATTCTAATATTAGTAAACTAATAAGGGAAAACATGATTTATTCATTTAGAACAATGATTCATTATTTAGAAGTAAGAAACGTTCCTTTTAGCAAAGATCTTTCTACAGGATTAAAACCTTTATTAGAAGAAGTAAAAAAGAACGAATGTGATAAAAAAATTCAAAAAATTCTAGATGATAATGATATGGAGTTATGTAGTAGAATTATTGGAGAGTTTGATAGCTTTTATAAAGCATTATCTAATTAAATAAAAAGTATTAATGAAAAGCCACTCTGATGAGTGGCTTTTTTGTATAGTTATTAGGCTAAAGATACTACAATTGAAAGAAGGCCTAAAATATGGTATAATAAAAGATGCAAGTTGTTTCATTCCAGTACCACTAATGAGGTAGGAGGCGGTTTTTTTGAAGTTTGTCCACCAAGAAGGACCACAAGTGGCTGTGTATGTGCAAGTCAAGGATTTGTACCATGAATTTGGTAGCCACTATGTTGGTAATATGCCTGAAGTTGTTAGGCTTTCATTTAAGTTTAAACCCGAGTTTTCGCTTATTGAAAATCTTTATTTAAGGTATACTAACTCTGAAATTGTAAGATTTTTCAGAGATGCAAAGTATATACCTGACTATGACAAAATTGTGAGTATGTCGGAAGAGGCTTTTGAAAGATGGAAATCATATTATACCGAAAGGATAAATGATCTCCAAGAAAAGGGAGATGAAAAGGCAAATATTGAGGTTTCCAATCTCAAATATATGCTTTCAGAGGCTGACATTATTCGCAGACATCCAGACAGGTTGAAGTTTCCCACTCACGAAATGTTCCCTGATTTTGTGATGGCGTAATATATTTCTTATATGGTGGAACAACTTGCAAAAGGCCAGGACCGATAAGGTCCTGGCTACTTTTTTACAAAAAAAGAACCCTCTAGGGGTTCTTATAATTATTTATTAACAGTCTCTTTAAGAGCTTTTCCAGCTTTGAATACTGGAGCTTTTGATGCAGGGATCTTGATCTCAGCACCTGTTTGTGGGTTTCTTCCTTTTCTTGCAGCTCTCTTTCTAACTTCGAATGAACCAAATCCAACTAATTGAACTTTGTCACCTTTCTTTAGACTTGCAGAGATAGCCTCGATTGTAGCGTTTAATGAAGCTTCTGCAGCTTTCTTTGAGCTTCCTGTTTTGCTAGCGATAGCATCAACTAATTCAGCTTTATTCATTTTAAAATTCCTCCATTTCTTAAATGATTAATTATTATATATCACCCTATCTTCGAAAAATCAACATTTTTATTTAAAAAACCGCCTTATTTTACGAAATAATTACAAATAACGCTAAATGGCAAGTGATTATGTATCCTGAATAGGCTATATCACCCATTAATAGTGTATATTTTTGTCTCTTTTTTATTTTATGTTAACGGCAAACCTTGATAAAACAAGGCCTGTGGTTTACGGAATGTGTAAATATAATCTTAAAAAGTGATTTTAGATTTATTATTTAAATATAAAAAATTTAATAGTATAATCTTATTTAGGAGGAAAGAAATATGGATGATGAAAAATTAATGAGAAGAACTGCTATTGATTTTGGAAAAACAAGTAGTCTAGTTCAAACAATTATACTAGCATTAGTTGCTTTAGTTGTTCCTGCATTTGTTCAACAACTTTTGAAAAATAGTCCTTTAGCAAATAATGCACAATATATAGTAGGATCTATTGTTAATACTGCATTAATAATTTCTGCTATAAATTTAAAAGGTTGGCTAAAAGTAGTTCCTATTATAACTATGCCTAGTGTAGCAACTATTCTTAGTGGCCTTATATTTGGACCATGGTCTATGCCTATGGTATATATGATTCCTGCTATATGGGTTGGAAATTTATTATTAGTAGTTGCTTATAAATTATTCTTTTTAAAGTTTAAATTTAATTACACACTTACTGGATTTATAGGAATTGCTTTAAAAGTTGCAGTTATTTTTGGATTTTTCTCTATATTAAATAAAGTTGGAGTTATTCCAGAAAAAGCAGCAGTGACACTTTCTACTGCTATGGGTATTACTCAAATTATTACTGCTACAATAGGAATGTTTGCTTCTTCAATTATTTATGAAATTGAAAATAAAAGATTGAACAAGGCATAATTAAAATGGTAGATGATTTAGACAATGTTGATATTTTAAATTTAAAATCAAAAATACATATTGATTGTGAAATATGCGATAAGTGTTGTATTAATAGGGGTGACTTAAAAATCACTCCTATTAATGTTCTAGAAATATCAAAATATTTAAAAATTGAGCCAAAAGAATTTGTAGAAAAGTATACAAATCCTGCTGACTCAAATAAACCTGAACTTTTGATTAAAGCTGTAGGAGAAAAAAATAGATGTATTTTTAATGATGAGACTACAGCTAAATGCAAAATTCAAAAAGTAAAGCCTATGCAATGTGTAGTTTTTCCATTAGTACCATTTAATTTAGACTTTGATTTATTTGTTAATTCTAATCAATGCCCATTAAAGAGCAATAAAACTATGACAGTAAATAAATGGCTTAATGGTAATAATAAAATCTATAAAAAGCATAAGGCTATTTATTTAAAATGGATTAATTTTTTAGAAGAAATTAATCCTTATTGGATAAACTTTTCTGCAGAGAGAAAAGAAGAAATTATAGAATTACTTTACATTAAATATAATTTGAAATTAGATTTATATAAACAAGTTGAAAAAAGAATGGAAGAAATCATTTCTTCTTTCTAACAGAATAGCCAAAAGTACCAAGTTTCTTACCAAGTGCAAAATAGCTTCCATTAGCATATGCTATTAGATTACATTTGCTAATATCTAAGGCACCTTTACTATTTATATATTTATCATCAACGTCTACACTTAAGATATTTGCTAAGAACATTGTGTGACTACCTAGATCTATTGTTTGAGAAACTCTACATTCTAAGTTAATAGGACTTTCAGCAATTAAAGGACTTTTTACTTTAGTTGCTTTTTCTTTTGTCAAATTCATTTGTTTGAATTTATCTATTTTAGCTCCAGTTCTTACACCAACCCAATCTGTTTTACGACATAAACTTTCAGTTGTAAGATTTATAACAAATTCTCCAGTTTTCTTTATTATATTGTAAGAATATCTTTCTTTTCTTATAGAGACATAGCACATAGCTGGATCTGAATTAATGATTCCTGTCCATGCTGCTGTCATTATATTAGATTTTCTCATATCTCCACATGATACCATTACGGCAGGTAATGGGTATTCTAATGTTCCTGGTTTCCAATAAACTTTACTCATAATTCATCTCCTTCAATTATATTAGTCTATTATATATAATGAAATTATATCATAATTATACATTTATATTAAGGAAGTTAAATAATTCTTGACAAAGCGATTTGTGAATTATACAAAATAAAGGTATAAAAATTTGTGAGGTATAAAGATGGATGATGAATATGACTACGCATTAGAATATTTCTATGATCAAGCTAGAAATACTGGGTATGCAATAGCGAATATGTATAAGAATACTGTAAAACTAATAGAAGACAAAATAGAAGATTATATCGTTGATAATATTGCAAATAATTTTTATTCGCAAAAAGCAGAACGCTGTTTAAAATCGTTTGCATATAATGTAAAAATACAAAGTGATGATGTTGCGCAAGTCTTTATTAACTTGAGAAATCAATTACAGTCAATTGTTAACAATTATGAATGGGAAAGAAGCTCAAATAGACATTTGACAGTTGCTTACATTCAATATAAACCAATTTTTATAAATATAGCAAATGTAAAAACAGTTGATGATTTAGGAAATCGATATATAAAGAAAGATTTGGCTTTAGATGTTGAAGATTGGGTACATCAATGTAAGAGCGAAATAAAAGCTGGAGTAAAAAGCTTAAGTTTTAATGTTCCAACTGATTTATATATTGGAGGAGGGCAGAGCTACGCACTTAGATATGCATTAAACCAAATTTCTGGATTAATAGATAACATATTTAGTTTTTTAACCTATGGAGAGAACTCTATTTATAATGCTATTTATGATTATGAACAAGAATTTAAGAAGACCAATGATGATAATATAGAGTCATGGAATGATTTTGCTGCAACAAATGGTATTTTTAATGATGCTGAATAAAATTAGATTTCTTTAACCAAACAAAACGGTAACAATAATATTACAAAATAAAAAAACTATTGACTATAATAGTTGAACTATTGTAAATAATAAAGTATGTTAATTTGTAAAAAATAAAATTAAATTAAGGAGGATTAATATGGGAAGCAGTGAAGAAAAAGGCTATGGATATAATGACGTTGAAGCAATGGGTATAGGACCTGGTATTAATGAAGTACATCAAGCTACAGTTGATGCTATAAAAAAATATATTGAGGAAGATGTTGTTACATACTTTAGTACAAGATGGTATATGCCAGAAGCCGTTAATTATTTTGCAGCATTTAAGCAACTTTGCCAAAATGCAAGTGATGATGTAAAGACCGTTTTTGACAACTTTAGAAGTAGAATGCAAGCCAATATTGACAACTGGAGAAAACAAGTAGAATTTGAAGGTGGAGAACAATTAGAGGCAGTTTCTGATAAAACTATTGAAATAGATGTTACATCAATAAAAGAACATAATGATAATAATGCAATTTATATGGATGATGAATTATGGTCTACCAATTGGGTTGAAAATCAATTAACCGGAGAGAGTGGAGTTAGAAATCACATAATTAAAGCTATTGGCGAAGCTGTAAGCGATCACACAGTTGGTAGCTTTATTGGAGGAGAACAAAATGATGCAATAAATAATGCTATGAATGGATTAGCTGAAGTAATTGCAAAAATAATGGACTTCTTAACAGTTGGAGAAAACTCTTTACAATCACAAATTGAGGTTGCTAAAGCTAAATATGAAGCTACAGCTGGAGCAGTTAAAGATAAGACATATGCTGGAGAAGGTGCAACTGAACAATATGAAGCTGGAGCAAATGTTGAAGGTGGAGCAGATGAAACAGCAGATCATGATACAATTAATGCTTATGAAGAAGCTGGAGAGACATCTGGTAATTAATTAAAATCATAAATATTTAATTATTATTATTTAAATTTAATATTTTAAGGAGGGAAGAAACATTATTAATTTAATAGTGTTTCTTCATTTTAAATTTGGGGATTAATGAAGATAAGGTTTGATCTAATACAAGAGGCTAACAGAGATTTAATTAGTAATCTTATACAATTTGAATGCTATGATTTGTGTACTATATATAATAAAGATTTAGAAGAAAATGGAAGATTTTCTTATGAATTACATGATTGCTATATAAGAGATAAGGAATCTTATATTATTAGAATAGATGATAAAATAGCAGGATTTTTATTAGTTAGAAAAAAAATCGGGCTTGTTTCCGTTGAAGAATTTTGGATATATCCCAAATATAGAAAAGGTTTAACTACATATAAAGTACTCAGAGAGTATTGCAACATAAAAAAAGGATTGGTAGAATATTTAATATTAAAAGAAAGAGAAAGTTGGGTAAAGACTCTTGAATATATGTTCCGAAAACATCCAAATTATGTGGAAATAGTTATAAAACAAGATATTCAGTTATTTATAAATTCTGAAGTAAGAGATTTTGTTCGATATGTTGTAAGAGTAAAAGAACGCAATAATTAAATAGGAGTAGGTTATGGGATCTAGTGATGAAAAAGGTTTTGGCTATAATGATGTAGAGTCTCTAAAAATAGGAGATGGCATTAATGAAGTACACCAAGCTTCAGTTGATGCTATAAAAAAATATGTTGAAGAAGATATTGTTACATACTTTAGTACAAGATGGTATATGCCAGAAGCCGTTAATTATTTTGTAGCTTTTAAACAACTTTGCGAAAATATAAGTGATGATGTAAAGGCCGTTTTTGACAACTTTAGAACTAGGATTCAAGCTAATATTGATGACTGGAGAAAACAAGTAGAGTATAAAGGTACTCAAACTTTAGAGGCAGTTACTGATAAAATAATTGAAATAGATATTACAGCAATAAAAGCTCATAATGAAAATAATGCAATTTATATGGATGATGACTTATGGAATACCAATTGGGTTGAAAATCAAATAACTGGCGAGAGTGGAGTTAAAAATCATATAGTTAAGGCCATTGGTGATGCTGTAAGCGAACATACAGTTGGTAGCTTTATTGGTGGAGAACAAAACGATGCGATAAACAATGCTATGAATGAGTTGGGAAAGATAATTGGCAAAATAATGGACTTCCTAACAGTGGGTGAAAACTCAATCGATAAGCAAATTGAAATAGCTAAAGAAAAATATGTTTTAGCTGCTAAAGCCGTTCATGATTCAACATATACTGAAGGAGATAATAGTCAATACTCAAAAGGTGCAGATACAGAAGGTGGTGCTGACGAAAGGGCTGAACATGATATAATAAAACCGTATGAAGATATTGAAGGAGG
>DGSM01000114.1 GCA_002393975.1 Clostridiales bacterium UBA4362 | reverse complement strand
CCAAGCTCTTTTGCTTTTTCATACATAACACCAAACTTTAAAAATCTATTACATTCAATACATGGGTTTGGAGTTCTGCAAATAGAATACTCTTCTATAAAATTATTAATAACTTTTTCTTTGAATTCTTCTTTAAAGTCTAAAACAATGTGTTCAATTCCAAGTGATTTACAAACCTTTTTAGCATCTAGAATATTATCTTCATTACAACAACGTCCATCAAAAAGATGAAGTGTAACACCATAAACCTCGTAGCCTGCTTGTTTCAATAAAAGGGCAGAAACACAAGAATCTACACCACCGCTCATACCAAGAAGAACTTTATTATTTAAATCTTTCATAATGTAAATATTATATAATTTTTGTCTGGGTTATGTCAACGCCAACTAGATTATTACAAGGGTTTGTGCTATAAAGAAAATCATGAGTAAGAAATTAATAATAACAGAAAAACCTTCTGTTGCTCAAGAATTTGCAAAAGTTGTAGCACCAGGAGCAAAACGAAATAATGGATACTTAGAATCAGACACTTGGATTATTACATGGTGTGTAGGACACTTAGTAACTATGAGCTATCCAGAAGTGTATGATCCAAATCTAAAACTATGGAGATTAGATACATTACCTTTTATTCCTGCTGAAGATGAGTGGAAATATGAGGTTATTAAGAATGTAGCAAATCAATTTGATATAGTAAAAGGTTTACTTCAAAGAGAAGATGTAGAAACCATTTATAATGCTGGAGACTCAGGACGAGAGGGAGAGTATATACAAAGATTAGTCTTCATGATGGCAAAGCCAAATCCAAAAGCTGAGATTTTAAGAGTATGGATAGATAGCCAAACAGAAGATGAAATCAAAAGAGGAATAAAAGAAGCAAAGCCTGAATCAGAATATAATAATCTATCAGATAGTGCTTATTTAAGAGCTAAAGAAGATTATTTAATTGGAATTAATTTTTCAAGATTATTATCTATTCTTTTTGGAAGAACTCTTGCTAAACAATTAGAACAAGAAAAAGCCTCAATATCAGTTGGAAGGGTAATGACTTGTGTACTTGGTATGGTTGTATCAAGAGAAAGAGAAATAAGAGATTTTAAGAAAACACCTTATTATAAGATTTTAGGAAAATTTGCAACAAAAGAAAACTTTATACTAGATGCTGAATGGAAAGTATCAGAGACATCTAGTATGTTGGATTCTCCTAAACTATATAATGAAAGTGGCTTTAGAAAAGAAGAGGATGCTAAAGAATTTATTTCTTCTAAACTAACAGCAGAAGAAAAAATAGCCACAATAATTGAACTAAAAAAATCAAAACAAAAAGAAAATGCACCATTATTATTTAACTTAGCAGAGCTTCAAAATGAATGTACTAGACTATTTAAATTAACACCAGATGAGACATTGGAAAATGTTCAAAACTTATATGAGAAAAAGTTAGTAACATATCCTAGAACAGATGCAAGAGTATTATCTACAGCAGTAAATAAAGTTATTTCTAAAAACTTAAATGGAATTGCTAAAAATTATAAAGATGAAGAAATTCAAGGCTTTATAAAACAAATGACAGAAAATAAATACAAAATAGATTTAGCAAAATCTAAATATGTAGATGATAAAAAGATAACAGATCACTATGCAATAATACCAACAGGACAAGGATATGAGAATTTAGATAAATTACCAGAAGTACAAAAGAAAATCTATAATGTAATAGTAAAAAGATTTTTACAAATCTATTTCCCACCTGCTGAATATAATAAAATTAATTTAACATTGGATAAAGATGGGGAAAACTTTTATGCATCAACTAGAATATGTACTAATGAAGGATATTTAGTAATTGCTAAATCAATAAAAAAAGGTACAGAAAAAGATGCTTTAAATGAAGAAGACTTAGAAGCAGAAAACAATTCTGATGAGGAAAACTTAAATGTAGATTTATCTAAATTAGATTTGAAAAAAGGACAAAAACTTGATATTTCGAACTTTGAAATAAAAGAATCTGAGACAACTCCTCCTAAAAGATATAGCTCTGGTTCAATGATCTTAGCAATGGAGAATGCAGGAAAGCTTATAGAAGATGAAGAACTAAGAGAACAAATTAAGGGAGCAGGAATAGGAACATCTGCTACTCGAGGAGGAATAATTGCAAAGCTAGAAAGAATAAATTATATTGACATAAATAAAAAGACACAAATAATTACTCCAACACTAATGGGAGAAAAAATATATGACATAATTATAAAATCAATGCCTGATATGTTAAATCCAACTCTTACAGCCAGTTGGGAGAAGGGACTTGATATGGTCTCTAAAGGAGAAATTAAGTCTGATGAATTTATGTCAAAATTAAAAGATTATATTAATAAAAAGTTTGATAAATTAGTAGTTAGACGTTAAAAAATAATAAAAAAGTAATATTTCCTCTAGGGCTTGTGGAAACAGTGGAAAACAAGAAATAAAATGTCGAAAATTGTCGAAAAACAGGTTGCAAAATATTTTTTACTATGATAAGTTGTTAGTAAGGAAATTTATGTGGGGAGGGTAAGACCATAAATAAGTTAAAAAAACTTGCAATTGGAATTAGAGGTTTAGTTAAATTCTCTATAGTTGTTGTTGTTGCGGCCTTGCTTATATTAGGAGTTCTTCAAATATCATATAGACAAACATATAGTGTTATTCTTAATGGTGAAGTTATCGGATATACAAACGATAAAGTTACATTACAAAAGAGAATAAATGACTATATAAAATCAGGAGATGGAGAAAGTGTAGCATTCGTTGACTTAAAAGAGTTACCAACATATGAAACATGCTTACTTAAGAAAAATCTTGATACTAATGATGATGAAATCTTTGCAAAAGTAGCAGCATCTGGAATTAAATATTATAAGTATTATGCAATTACAGATGAAAATGTTGAAAAAGCATATGTAAAAACTTTTGATGAAGCTGAACAAATAATTCAAAACCTAAAAGATAAAAATAGTAAAAATAAAGATACTTTAGGAATAGTAGAAAAGTTTAACACAGAAGAAGGTTCATATACAGAATCTGCAAAAGTTGTTGAAATGTGCTACCAAGAAAGACCACAAGTTACTCAAGCTAAAAAAGCAGCAAGTAGTAGTTCTGCTATTGCTAAATCAAAAGGAACAGTTTATGTTACAGATTTAGGAGTAACATTAATAAAACCAGTAGTTGGATCTTATACAATTACTTCTAGAGTTGGTGGAAGAAGATTAAATGGTTCATATGAAAACCACCCAGGACTAGATATAGCTATTGCATCTGGAACTGCTATAAAAGCAGCAGCAGGAGGAATAGTAACCAGAGCTGGCTGGTATGCTGGTTATGGAAAATGTATCATTATCCAATCAACAAGTAATGTAAACATCATTTATGGACACTGTAGTGCAATAAATGTTAGTGCAGGACAAAGAGTTGCTCAAGGACAACTAATTGGAAAAGTTGGATCAACTGGTTATAGTACAGGACCTCACTTACATTTTGAAATTAGATATGATGGAAAAGTAGTAAATCCACAAAATTATGTTTATAAAGGTGAATAAAAGATTTAAGATGATGATTAAATTTTAGTTTAATTGTCATCTTTTTATATGTACAAAAAACAATCAAAACAAAAGTTAATTAAAGGAGATAGTAAAGTAATGAAACAATGTGTAAATTGTGGAAGAGAAATTGATGATCCAATAAATATTTGCCCATATTGTGGAACTATGCAAAAAAGAGATCCTAAATATGTAGCAGTAGTTTTAACAATTGGTGGAATTGCTATATTAGCTTTAGTATTATTTTTGGTATTCTCATTGAGAAGCTTATTTTCACACCAAGTAGATAATTCATCAAATGCTTATAGAGAAATAAGAAATAGTATGAGAAATGAAGCTAATATAGTAAATGCAAGTGAAGAATATGTTACTTATAATCAAGAAGGCAGTACATCAAATTCATCATCAGTACGTGATAATTATTCTCAAGATGCATCAAATTTTCAAAATGCAATATCAAGATTTAATCCATATTCTGATGTAGTATCTAAAGCTAATTTAAACTCACAAGACGCAAAGGCTCAAAACTCTAAATTTGAATCTTATTTTGGAACAGATGTTACAGCGACTGAAGCTAAAAGCTTGTTATCTGAGATAAGAACAAATAATTTAACAGCATCAAGAAATGAAGAATGTGCAACAATAGCGGTATGTTTAGTTTCACCAGATGCAACAGCAGATGAAAGAAATGGTATATATGGAATGACTATAGATAGTAAAAATATTTCAGATGCTACATTTGAAAACTACACTTTTACACCAGATGTATCAAAAGCTACTTTACAGCTAAAGCCAGGAAAAAATTATACAATAAATGTTGCGAATAGCAAGGTTTGGAATGAAGACCAAGAAGGAAAAACAGGATTTGAAATAGAAAATGATCCTTTAGGACAAGCAGAAACAGGAACAACTGGAGGATACTACTCAAGTGGATATATTAGATTAATTTATATAGTAGAAAATAATTAAATAGTTTAATTGTTTTTTATTAAAGATTCTTAATTATTAATCAAATGAATAAATAAAAGAGATAAGTTAAAAACTATCTCTTTTTATTTGTTTACAATAATATTGCTTTTAATTATTTTTTATAGATTTTTACCAAATTTTATGATATAGCAATAGTGTGAAAAAGGAGAAATTGTGGTAATTAATTTATTGTTAGTCTTAATTAGCCTTGCAGTAATCTTTTTTGGATTTGGATTAGGAAGCTTCCTATCAATAGTAGGAATTACTCTTATTTCATTTTATGCAGCTAAAGGACTAAAAGGAAAACACAAAAAGTTAATATTTTTTATATCAATAGTGTTTACTACATTTTACATGATTGCACTTAAGGCTCTGCCTATTGCATATAATGAAGAAAATAGTGTTAGAAGTTTCATAGAACCATTTGGTTTAACCTTTTATATGATGCAAGTCATTTCATACTTGATTGATGTATATAGAGGGGAATATGAATGTGAGACAAACATTATAAAATATGCATTATATACAACATATATTCCACATCTATTTGTTGGACCGGTATATAGCTACGATATGGCAAGAGATAACTTGATTAGAGCTAAAGACTTTTCTTGGAAAAATGTTGTAGGAGGCATTTTAAGAGCTTGTTGGGGTCTATTTAAGATCTTTGTAATAGGTAATAGATTATCAGTTTTAACATCATCTATTGCAGAATTACCAATAGGTGGTTTCTATGTAGTAATAGCTCTATTAGTATATGGAATTCAGATGTTTGCTCTATTCTCGGGAGGAGTTGATATAGCATTAGGTGTTTCAAAGATATTTGATATTGAACTTCCAGATAATTTCAATTCACCATTTTTAGCAGAGTCAGTATTTGATTTTTGGGAGAGATGGCAAACCACTATTGTAAATTGGGTTCAAAAATATATTTTCAATTCTTCGAAAAAGAAAAAGGCTACAAAGAAGAGACAAGTATTTAATGTATTATTTGCTTATTTTATGATTGGTTTCTTATTAGGAAACAAATTTATAATTTGGGCAATCATTAATGGAGTACTTACTCTATTTGGAAATAAATTAAAGACAAGTAAGAAATTCTTAAATAGATTTTTAACTTATTTAGTAATTTCAATTACTTGGGCATTTGTAATTTGGCCTAATGGATTTAGTGCATTTGCAATGCTAGCATCTATATTTACAAAACATAACTTTACAAGTGTATTAGTAAGTTTATTTAATTTAGGATTAACAGGAATTGATTTCTTACTATTAGGATTTGGATTACTTACAATGTTTATTATAGATGATAACTTAGAAAAGGTTAGAAAAGAATTAAAGAATTATTCTTTGAAATTCCAAATAGTTTTAATTACAATATTAGTTCTTGTTACAATATTTGCAGGAATTAATTAA
>DGSM01000083.1 GCA_002393975.1 Clostridiales bacterium UBA4362 | reverse complement strand
ATGATGATATACTCATCTTGGGTGGAATTTTAACTAGCATATGAAAGTGGTCGGCACAGGCATTTGCTTCTATTATTTCCACCCCTTTATAATCGCATAACCTTCGAATATATGATCCTATATCTTTTCGCAGTTTGTTATATATTGCTTTCCTTCTATATTTGGGTATGAATACTATATGGTACTAACAATTCCATTTTGTATGAGACAAACTGCTCTCATCATCATTTTTTATAAACTTCATAAAACCTCCTTTTGATATATAACAATTGGCAAAATAATTGTTTTAATATTATCAAAAGGAGGTTTCTCTCTCAACGCTATCGCTTTTTCAGTGCTCACGTGCATAGCACGTGGTTTTACTTGTGCGACGTCAATCGTCGCACATAATAAAGAGATACAGAACCTGTATCTCTTTTTATAACCTCGAATACTTGACTTTAAAAAATACTAGTAAAACCACTTTTATTTAAGTTAACTAAAATTGGAATTCCTATTATAATAAAAACAACTATAGTTCCAAAAATAATAATTTTAAATTTTCTTTTCGATTTAGCTTTTTCTTCTTCAATTTCAAGTTTCTTTAACTCTATTTCCTTTTCGACTTCAGCTTTCTTTATTTCAGCTTCATCAGTATATGTATGGTGTGTTTCAATCTTTTTCACTTCATCATCTACTAAAAATTCAGTGTGGCAATATCCACAAACTAATTTTTCTTTTTCTGGATTTGCTTTTATATCTCCTCCACAATTTGGGCAACGTATTTCAACTAATTTCATATTATCCTCACCATTAATTTGATTAATAAATCCTATAGTCAAATATTAGCCAGCAACTTCTAATAATTTTTTAGTTACTCTTGCTTGAACATCTATATAATAAGCTTCTTCTTCCTTACTTAAATCTTTATCTCCCCATTTTTCAAAATCTTTTGTTGCTTCTGTATATTTTTTCATTACTTCCGCATATTGTGTAATTAATGATAAATCTGAACTATTACTATTATACTTTTTCATAAAAGTAACATATTCATCCATATATGCTTCATAAGAATCCATTGCGGCTTTAAATTCTTTAGAAATTCCTGTTTTTTCCGTTGATGATGTTTGAGTCGCTGTAGAAGTTGTATTAGTAGAAGTTGTGTTAGTATTAGTTTGTGAGGTTATGGCATTAGTTGAAAATTGTGTTGAAGTTGTATTAGAAGATTTTGATGAATAACTATCTGAATTCTCATCTTCTTTAATGCTAATATACATTTCTTTAAGCCCTTCAGTATAACTTAATCTTAAAACATTTCCTTTAGAATTTTTCGCATTATATGAGTTTTCATATTTACTATAATCTACATTAAAACCATTGTTAGAACATTGATTTACATATTCATTGAAATCTTCACGACTAAAGTTTCCTATATATACTGCATATATCACCGATTTATCATAAGGATTTCTCCCCTTTAGTGATTTAGGCATAGGCAATTGTTTTACTAATTCATTATCAGGCCAAGAAATATCCTTATAATCTTCTGGTGCTTCTAGTCTAATCTTCACTTCTTTTTTATTTTTAATGTAATCTATGTGTATAGCATAACGATAGTCATTATAGCCTTTATAGCCGGTACTATAATCGTTTGTATCTATATAATAATCTTTTTTTACTTCAGATTTATAATTTTCATATTCTTCTTGACTTAATTTATACAATTCTAAATCCAATACATTATCTTTGTTTGAATTTATTTTTCCTTTTTTCTTTGGTAATTCTGGAATATGACTTCCAAGAATTAAATTATCCTGTACAATTCTTTCACCTTTATTATTAACTATAATAACAATAGCAAACACTATAGTAATCACAAGCACAGTACAAATTGCCAAACATATTAGTATAGTTTTAGCTACTGGCTTTTTCTTTGTTTTCTGTTGTGTATCAATTTTGACTTGCTCTGTTTTTTTCAAAATTTCTTGTTCTTTGTCTTCCATTTTCTCCTCCTGTTTGTTTTCTTTAGTTTCTACAAATCGCATTATACTATATATATATATATATATATATATCAAGAGTTACGCAATAAAAAAGAGACATGAATGAAACAACTTCTCTGTCATTTTCCTCCATATCTCTTTAATGAAATTATTTAATTTTATATTATTGTTTTTTTATCTTTAATTTTATATTTATTTAGGGTTCAATGTGATAATTAAGTATTACTATTAAGCTATATTCTTTATTCTCAATTATTTAATAATTATTATTCTTCTCTTTCTATTCCTCCTTAATTCAAGATTTTAAATATCCATATACTTTCCTCCTTAGTAACATATTTCAAAGGTACTTTTCCTTTGCTGAAAGTATTATAAATATCAAATATTGAATTAAGCTTAAAAGAAAAAAATAATTATACTTTTACTATATAAGTTTGTATTTACTGCTCTTCTTTAGCCCAAATTATTAATCTATTATTATCATTTACAGAACTAACAAGAGTTATTTCTCTTTTCCCACCAGTATCACGACTAGCATAATCAAAACTAGTAGAAGAGGCTATATATTTATTATAAACTACATATTTTATTTTAGTATGAGTCTCTATATCTGTTAAAAATATTTCATCCCCTAATTCTATTTTTTGATTATCGAAGAAAAAGTCATTTTCATTATTACTATTTCCCATAATTATAGTATTTCCAACTTTATTTACTCCTGGTCCATAAACAATTCCTACTGCATCTTTTAGAGCTTCTATAGTAACTTTATCCAATACAGCAACATCTAATTGTGTTTTTGGAATCTCAATTCTTCCTTCAACTGTTAAATCTTTTATTGTTGCTCTCCATCCAGCAGTATCATTTAAAGTTAGAGAATTATGATCAGTAGTATTATCTATATAAGAAATTTCATTAGTACTATTATGATATGTATAATTATTCGTACTTCTATATGCTATCCTATTATCGAATTCTTCAATAGCCGCTTCTTTTTCTTCATTTATAGTATTTTCTCTTTCATGATTATCATTAATAGCCTTATTTATAATTACTCCCGTTAAAACAATTGCAGTAATAATAAATACTACTATTATACTTAAAATAATAATTAATAAAGTTTTATTTTTCATATTTTATACTTTTAACCTTTTATATTAATTATTTATCCATTTCAAATCATAATCTAGTTTTTCTATATTAGGATTGTTAGAAAGATCATTAATTATAGTAATAACTTCATTTATATTACGATCTTCAATATCAATTGTGGGTCCATATTCAGAATAAACGCTACTACTAATTGTTCCATTAATACTATCAGCAATTGCTTTAAGACTCCCATTTTGAGTTTTAATTTTTAAAGATATCTTTATTTTGCTTTTTGATAGATCAAGCTCATTATAAATTATGCTATTAATACTAATAGGTTCAATAGTAATACTTTCATTTTTACTTTGTAGATATCGTTTTAATTCAATTATACTTTCTCCATCCTTAGTAGTAATTTTATACTTTTTTTGGCTATCACTATAGTAGTTTAAACGAATGCCTTCTATATTTTTAATTGATTCCTCGATGATTGTATAAGATTCACCAAATTCTAATCCTTCGCATTCTACATAGAATTCTCCACTACAATATTTTGGATCAGAATCAAATAGTTCAAAAGGAGATTTCCATTCAGCTAGATACAATTTTTTCAATCTCCAATTTGGAATTACTGCAACGTAGTAGTTATATCCAGACATACATAAACTTGTAGAGGAAAAAGAATAACAAAAATCACTAAACTCAACAGAATTATTTCTTTCAAAGGCTCCGAAGAGCAGATAATCATTCACTGTGTCATTTACAAAATTATATTTTATAAATAAGGTATTCTTAGATAAGTCATAATCTTTTTTTAGTTCACAATCAATAAAAAGTATTTTAAATAAGTCTAGTTCTTCTTGATTAGTAATTTTAAAATAATGATCTTTTGGAATTTTATCTGCAAACTCATTATAGCCAGATTTATCAATATAATGTTCAATATCAATTTGACCACATGAATATTTAATAAAAGGAATTTGAAATATTCCATGTAATAATATAGAAAATATTAACAAAATAGTAATTTGTCATTTTTTCATTCATTGTCTCCCTTTATAGCTTCTCTAAAATTGTATTTTTCTAGCTTTTCTACTATATTTTCTTCTTATTTTACTTACTAATGCTAGAACTAGTATTCCACCTATTCCAACTAATAAGTATTTGTTTACTATATCATCTGTCTTTGGATTATATATCTTTCCTCTAGCATCTGTAATGTCTGTATCTTTTTGTTCAACATTTTGTTTTTCTGACTTTTTATAAGAATAAACAAATTCTTTTCCATCATCTTTATTAGAAACTTCAATTGGAATTTCTTCATTCCAAGAACCTACTTCATATCCTTCTGAAGGTTTGTTTCCTACCTCTGGTATTGTTGTTGTTCCTGTGCCTTCTTCTGATAGATTTCCATCTTTATCTTTTAATGTAATTATATCTGTTTTAGTGCCTTTTGTTCCATCATTCCAATTGCCATTTTCTACTTTGTAATTTATTCTTATCTGATATTTATCTGGTATTCCATCACCTTCTACTACATCTCCATCTATAGCATAATCAAGTACATCAGTTTCATAATAAACTCTAATAATATTATCTTCATCATTTATTGAGATAACAATATTATGATTGTTACTTACTAAGGTATAGTTTTTCTCTCCATGTTTTACGGGCGTTACTGGCTTTATATTTATTTCAGAATCAACCTCTCCATTAATTATTTCTTCTAAGGATTCATCAAGAATTCCATCAAAATAATACTCAATTTTATAGTTTTTTTCTGTTGGAGCTTCTTTTTCCTCCCAAATCCATGTACCAGCGTATGATGAATTATAATTACTACATAATTCATTGGATTCAAAAGGTCCGAATCCATCAGATTCTCGAATCCAATAGCCAGTATAATCTATTCCATCTCGTTCTTGCATTGGAGTGCATAATTCTACTCCATTGTTACCTACAACAAATTTCATATTTGGTCCCAAAATTAATTTTGATAAATTTGAATCGAGGTAAAACATTTGCCATTGTGGAAGGTCATTTCCCATATTTTTCATATCAAAATTACTAATATCAAGTTCTCTTAAAGCATAACATGCTGAAAACATAGCAGTAAAGTTTCTAGACTTTGATGTATTAAAACTACTTAAGTCTAGTTTCTCAATGCTAATACAGTTCGCAAACATTCCAAATATAGTTCTCTCATTATTTGAATTTTTAATAGAATGTGTAAAAGAGGTAACATTCGATGTATTCCATCCATCCACATTTAAACTTCTTAAAGCATGGCAATCGTAAAACAATCCGCCCATGCTTGTAACATTAGAAGTATCCCAACTAGATAAATCTAATGATTCAAGCTTTCTATTATCTGAAATCATACGATCCATTGTTGTTGCATTACTTGTGTCTAGATTAATTAAATCCATATAAGTACAATTATCTAGAAAGCTAAATAAAAAATTGCAACCACTATTAGTCTTTACTCCTTTGTTTACTATAACTCCTGTTACATCATTTCTGTAGTCATACCATGGAATGTTACTATTGGTTAACTTATCCCCTGTGAAAGAATCTAAAGTTCCACTTTCTCCATCTGTTGGACTTATTTTTAAAACACCTTCACTGTCAATTACCCATGAACATGTTCCTGAAGCTCCACTAGCGATATCTCCATCTGCTGCAAAGCTTGATTTATTTAATATAATTATTATGCTTATAACAATTGAAAGTATAAGTAAGATTGTCGTAATGGTTATCGTTCTCTTTACCATATATTACTCCCAAGATATAATATTATTTTATAATTTAGTTTATACAATATGTTTTTGTTTCTGTACATGTTTATTACAAGAAATAAATGTGATTGTTAAATAGTAACAATCATTTTTTTATATCAGCTTAGTTATAGTGTTTGCTAGATTTTTATTGCCAATATTTACTATAAATATGTTGTAAAACTATCCAAATTATGGTATAATATTTTTTGCAAAGAGCAATCTTTACAAATGGTAGAAGTAGTTGCAGACTCGTTTCATCAAAAAAGGAGAGATACAATGAAAAAACATGGAGTTTCAGCTATTATATGTTCATTTATTTCAGCACTGTGCATATGGATTTGTTACATGTTATTTCTTCCTGCAATCAACTTGAGAGCTAGCAGTTTCTATGTGTTCATTATCTTTGATCTTGCTATCATTGTGATAGTTTTCGGAATTCGGGAATTCATTTTGGATGAATACGAACATAATTTGTTCAGGATTTTGAGGAACATATCATTAATTGCTTTAATTGTGGTTTTAATAATGGCTATATTCAATTCTGCTATTGTAACCTCAAGAACATTGCAGGCAATACCTGAAGTTAAAGAAGGAAACTTCCTAGAGGATTATGTCGAAATCTCAAGCAACCCCGCCGAGGCGTTTACCTTGGATTTGGATTCTGCTATAAGACTTGGCGACAGAGCAATTGGAAACATCGAAAATGCATCCTGGTATGAGGTGAATGATGAATTTAACCTTATTACCTACAATGGAAGCAAATATAGAGTTTCCCCTCTTGAATATGGAGGACTCTTCAAATACTTCAGAGCAAATGATGACGGAATCCCGGGCTATGTCATCGTAAATGATGATACCTTGGAAGCACAGTTCGTAAAAACAGAAAAACCTATTCGCTATTCACCTAGTGCACACTTTGGTTACCTGCTTAAAAGACATCTTCGCTCACAATTCCCGTCATACACCTTTACCGATTCAATCTTTGAGATTAATGAAGAAGGACACTCCTTCTGGATAACAGGTGTAACTCAGCCACATGCTTCAGTATATGCTGGCCGTGTAGTTGAAAAGGTAATTGTAACAGACCCTTATAGTGGAGAGTCTGAAGTATACGATCTTGATCAGGTTCCTGAATGGATTGATCATGTCTATAACTTAGACTATCTGATGACTCTTGCTAAATGGCATTACTCTTATGTACGTGGCTTTTGGAACACAGTCTTTTCTGAGACAGGTGTTTATAAAACTAGCTACTCATATAGAGCTTCCCGTGATGACAAGGAAGATGAAACAGCCAACTTTTATGGTTACAATTCGTACATCAATAAAAATGGCCAAACCGTCTTCGTAACCGGTATCACTCCTGCAAACAAGAGTGAATCAAATACTGGTTTCTTGACATTAAATGCTAAAACAGCAGAGCTCATCTATTACTCTGCAGAGGGTGCAGAAGAAAGTTCAGCACAGCAGGCTTGCGAATCAAAAATGCAAAACTACGGTTATAAGGCGACTTACCCCGTATTTGTCAACGTTGGTGGTCAGCCCACTTACATGATGGCATTAAAGGATAAGGCAGGAATTATCCAGGCATATGGATTTGTTAATCTTAAGAACTACTCTATATCCACTGTGGATAAAGATATCAATGTGGCTCTTAGTGCATACAAGCAAGCCATAGGCATGGAAGTTGAAGATCAGGTTGTTTCTGAAGACACCATCCAAACAATAACTGGTACAATCAATGAAATTTATTCTCAAACAATAAATGGAACAACATACTATTACTATGTAATAGATAGAGAGCTTTACAAAGCCTCTGTGACAGTCAATGAACTGCAGTTCCTCTATAAAGTTGGAGATACAGTCGAAGTCAAGTATCAGGATGGATCAGGCTTCAGAACTATTATCTCAATTAGTAATTAATCATCAATAAAGTCTGCAACATTTTTCTACCACAAAAGGCGGAGGGTAAATCCTCCGCCTTTTGTTTTTTTGTATTATATATTTTCTTTAAAAAAGACCAGCTGTTAACACCAAAGAAATAGTTAAATATATTATTTTTTTGTTTCCCTTTAGTTTACTTGTTGCTTTTATGATTAAATCATTATTTGCATTATCATTCATTTTATTTCTCCTATTTATTGTATGGTAAATTGAATGTTTAACACACTTGGGCCCCTAACTTATATTATGACCAAGAAAAATTGAATATTATTCTTCCAATGGCATAACTTCCTAGTCCCATTAAAACAATGAGCACCACTGTTGCTATAGAAACAACTGTTACTATTACAGCTGTCTTTTTTGTTTCTTTAGAATCTTCTTTTTTCTTTTTCGAACTTTCTTCTATTTCTCCTACTTTTATTAGTTCAAAAGTATAATGTAAAATCACTAATATTCCAGTAATTATTGTAGCAATTTTAGAAAAGTTTTGTACTACTTCTAAAACGTGGTATGTATTTGTAGCACTCTGAGCAGACGCTTGCTGAATTCCAGTATAAGCATCCCCTCCATATATCTCCTTTGATCCTGTTCCGTTATACGATAAATTAAAGTTTACTAACCCAACAATAATAATTATTACGCCAATAACTATTCCTGTTATGGAAAAAGCTATTCTTAATCCTTTATTTTTCATATTCTCTCCTTTTTATTCTGGAGTTCCAGTTAATGTAATGCTACCATCTTTAAACTCATATGGTAATTGATTTGTTACTCCAGTATCATAGTGTAATAAAATAACTTTGTTTTTAATTTCAAATGTACCTCCACTAGAATATCCCATAGAAGTAACCTTAAAGGTATTTCCATCAAATTCTATTTGTTGTCTAATTGTTGATATATACCAATAAAAATAATTGTTTTGCAATTCAGTGTTTATTTGTTTTTTTAAATTTTCATCAATATCAGCTAATTTTTCTTCACTGATTTTCTTAGCTTCTTCGTAACTCTCAGGATCAGCAGCTTTTAATATTTCTTCTCCATTTTCATAATATTGTACATCATCAGTTTTGTATTCTATTACCTCTTTAAAAGAATCTGTTCCTGTTAAGGTTAATTCAATTATTCCACCTTCTTTTAAATCATTTTTAGCTACTCTAAACATTCCTACACATTTAGTAGATGTTCCAGCCAAAACTTTTTGACCATCATTTAAATTCTCATATTTGGTATCTCTAAATGTTTTTCTTCTCTCACCTGTATAAAGAGTATCTTTATATTCATTAGTATTATTTATTTTAATTGTTAGTGCAGATCCAGGATTGTTAGCCATGTAGGTATAGAATTGAATGTTTATATCATCACTTTTTACTGTATATAAAACATATAATAAAGCTTCATCTGGATGGTCTTTTTCATCTGATTTATCAACATATATTCCTCTTAAGTCTACATATTTACTTGTCTTAAGCGCATTACTTGCATTTTCTTTATTGTCACCCTTCTTAAGATTTACAACTAATAATGCTATTCCAACTATAGTAATTAAAAGAATAATGCCTATAATTATAAAAACTTTTTTCTTCATTTTCTCTCCCCCTCCTATTGTGCATTATAGAACTTTATAGCGCCAAAAGCAAGATAATATGAAAGTTTTTTCATAGTTTTTGTTATAGTTTTTCAAAATAAAAAAACTAGTATTACGTTTATCATAGCCTTATTTTATGCCCACAAATCAAAACTATTACAATTAAATAATATCTTCGCAAAATTTCTACTCTTTACTTTTCGATTAATATAAACTAATTATGAATATTAATATATTTTATAAGGAGAAAACAATGGAAGAAAACAATTCTAACATTATGAACTCACCAAGTAATGAAAATTTTAAGACTTCGAATAATATGCCGCCAAATCAAGTCAATAATAGTACATCTTCACCAAAAGCTTCAGATAATAAACTATATATAATTCTTGGCATTGTTCTAGTCATATTGCTGATTGCTTTGGTGACTTTAATAATTTATAAAAAAAATGTTTCTAATCAGCCTACACCTTTAAACACAACTAAACCAGTTGCAGATAATAATGGTGGTACCTATTGTGTTGGCACTGATGGTGATTATCTTTATCTAATTGATGAAAATATGGAAACCAAAAAAATTTATGAATTCTCTACTTATTACAGCTCTGACTATATAGTAAGAGATGGCAGAATATTTATAATATATACTGCATTTGGAGGGAATACTAAATATGTTGATGTTATAAATATCGCAACCAATGAAAAAGACAAAATTACTATAGATGAAATTACTCAAAACACCTATAACAAAGATTATGATATTTATTACATAAACAAATATAAAATAACTGTTAAGAATCATGTAACTGGTCAAGAAGAATTGGATCTTTCAGAGAAAACAAATGAAAATTATTATTACGAAACAAAAGATCATAAGCTTATTAGAACCAATTTATCGACTAATGAAGAAGAAATTTTGTTTACATACAAAGAAAATTCTTATGATTTTATTGTAGGGAAAGAAAAAATTTACCATTGTGGAGATGATAATTTTTATTGTTATAATTTAAAAACTAAAACTAATGAAATAATAGGTCCAGATCAAAATTCCGTTGAAGGACATGGTGTTAAGGGCATGATAGTAGAATGCGATACTACAAGTTATGTATATACAGATCAGCATTCAGTATTAATAATAAATGGTGATACCAATACAAAAGAATCTATTTTCTCTGTAGAAGATGATGGTGAAGTCAGCAATGTTTCTATGATAACTTCCAATATTTTGCAAATCTCAGTAATGCACTTAGGAAATCATAACACGCATGGAATGTTCTGGGCTGATGATGAATGGCATTATTATAATATACAAACTAAGCAATTTATAAATTCTCCTCTTGAAAAAGGCTTGAGCAAATTAATCTTGTTTAATGTCGATAACGTCAGTATTGACCCTCTAGAAGGATCAGAAGAAGCCAAAAATGAAACAAATGATGATACTTCGTCCGACATTGCGGCCATTGAACAAAAGAAATCAATTTGTCAAAATAGAATACTAAACAATTTAAAAACTAACTATTCTGAGGATGATATCTTAAAGCTTCTTAGTATCTCAAAAAACGATTATAATAGTTACAAAGAAAGCTTTATAGGAAGCAATAGTGATAGTACTTTTCAATCTACCGAAGAGCTTAAAACAAAGCATAAAGAATTAGCTGAAAGAAATTTTCAAGTAATCGAAAACTATATATTATTGTCAGATGATAACACATCTCAACAACTTTATGCTTACATTTCCTCAGCAATAAATAGTAAATATAACATTATATATGCTAGAGTTTTATCTGGAATGCTTAATTATTATTTTCCTAAAACTACTAATTCTAGGAGTATAAAATTTCTAAATTTTTCTTCCGTCATGAATGGTGGATATGAAATGGCTTTAGCAATTGATTCCAACTATGTTTTATCTTATGGCTTTGGTAGTGATAAGTATGATCAATACTCTTTGCTGGTCTATGAAGGTACCACATCTTTTGATGATGTTTATAATAATTATGAAGAATATGAAGATGATCAACATACGTATATTAGCTTAATGGTTATGTCATATGACTTTTTAGGATATTGGGAATCATTAATGAGTATGTATGAAGGGTAAATCAGGTAAATACTTAACTATACTTTAATCTATAATAATCAAGTAAAAAAAGAAGGCTATAAACAAGCCTTCTTTTTTACTATCCCAATATAAATTTATCATCTTTAGAATTGAATCTTCTTAGCTTTTCTACTATATTTTCTTCTTATTTTTCTTACTAATGCTAAAACTAATATTCCACCTATTCCAACTAATAAGTATTTATTTACTATGTCATCTGTCTTTGGATTATATATCTTTCCACTAGCTTCTGTAATGTCTGTATCTTTTTGTTCAATATTTTGTTTCTCTGACTTTTTATAAGAATAAACAAATTCTTTTCCATTGTCTTTATTAGAAACTTCAATTGGAATTTCTTCATTCCAAGAACCTACTTCATATCCTTCTGAAGGTTTGTTTCCTACCTCTGGTATATTAGTTGTTCCTATGCCTTCTTCTGATAGATTTCCATCTTTATCTTTTAATGTAATTATATCTGTTTTAGTACCTTTGCTTCCATCATTCCAATTGCCATTTTCTACTTTATAAGTAATACTTATTTGATATTTATCTGGTATTCCATCGCCTTCTGTTGTATCTTCAAAATTATCTATTGCATAATCTAATACATCAGTTTCATAGTAAACTCTAATTACGTTGTTTTCATCATTTACCGAAATTGTTATGTTATGATTATTACTTACTAAAGTATAATTCTTTTCTCCATGTTTTACTGGTGTTTGTGGTGTTAGATTTATTTCTTCACCTTTTTCTGCATTTAAGATTTCTACTAAAGCTTCATCTAGTTCATTATCAAAGTAATATTCTATTTTATATGATCTTGGTTCCTCTATGAAGTATCCTGTTATCTCTATATCTTTAGCTGGCATATTTATATAGTCTTTAATCCAACCACTAAAAGTATATCCTTCAGCTGTTGCATATTCTGGTACTTTTATTTCTTCTTCATATTTATAAGTTTCACTTTGTGGTAATTTACTTGCATCCTCTGGAACATCTCCAGTATATGCATAAGTTACATTATATGAATTTCTATTATAATATATCTTTAGTACTAAGCTTCCATCTCCTGCAATATTTCCACTTTGTTTAGTTCCTTCAATTGTATTATCAAATGTAAATCCTTCATATTCTTTAGCAGTAGCTTCTACTTCAGTATCTGTTGTTCCTGTTAGATTATCAGTTTTTGTTAAAGTATAACTACCTTCAGTTATATCTTCTAAATAATGTTCTACTATATATGGAGTATCAGTATTAGCTGTAAAACTTCCTATAATTGTTACATCTTCTGCTGGCATTTCAAAAGTTCCTGTTCTATTCCAACCACTAAAGGTATAGCCTGGTGCAGATGCATCTTTAGCAATGGTTACTTGAGTTTCATATTCATATTCCTCATTATTAGGTAGTGCACTTGCTCCATTTGGTATGGTTCCATCATACTTATACACAACATTATATTTAGCTTTTGCCCACACCCACTTACCTGCCATATTGATTCCATCATAATTATCTCTTAATTCTGCTGGTGTATATGGTCCTACTTCTTTATCTTCACGAACCCATTCTCCTGAATAGCCAATTTCACTTGGTGTATGTAAAATCGCTTGATTGTTTATATTAGAAATATTCTTACCTTTAAAAACAAAATTGTTTCCTAATACTATAGATTTTAGCGATGTAGCTCCAGCTAACATCCATTCCATATATGTTGCATTTGATGTATCAAAACTACTTAAATCTAATGTCTCAAGACTGCTTGCGTTAAACATATGATTAAAAGCTTTTACATTTGAAACATCCCATCCATTTACATTAACTGATTTTAGTTTTCCACAATTATTAAACAAACAAGATAAAGTTGTGACATTAGATACATCAAAATTACTAACATCCATAGTGGTTAAACTTGAACAACCGTTAAATGTATGATCCATTGAAGTTACATTTGAAGTATCAAATGAAGAAACATCTAGTGATTTTAATTTACCACAATTGTTAAACATGCTATTCATATTTGTTACTTCAGACATATTAAGTTTTAAAAGATTCATTTCTGTGCATTCATTAAAGGAATTAAACCATTGACTTGTGTTTTTAGGTTTTATTTCATCTATAAATACAACTTTTTTTGCTTGATAACATATAGAACTCCAAGTTCTATTATTGTCCTTAGTACTCGTTTCATCTATATTAAATATACGCCCTGTAACTTCAATTCCGCTAATACTTGTAACTGTTTGTGTTATTGTATTGTTAGTATTATACTCATTACGTGGACGAACAAAGTCTAACTCACCAGTTGCTGTATATACTGCACATGGTTTTACTTCCCTAATCCATTTTCCAGACATCTCTGGAGTATAATTATCTCTTAATTCTTCAGCTGTATATGGTCCATATTTTCCATCTTCTCGAATCCACTTTCCTGTGCATACTGAATTATAACCTAATTCTATTTTTGGAAATATAGCCTTTTTAGATACATCAGAAATATTATTACCATCAAATCTAAAATTTTTGCCTAATACAACAGAAGATAGTTGATTGCATTCATAAAAAAACATACTCATATCATTAGATTTTCTTGTATCTAATATAGATAGGTCTACTGATTTCAAGCTTCTACAAGATACAAACATTCTACTTAAATCTTCCATTTTAGAGGTATTCAAAGATGTTGGAAATTTAACAGTTGTTAGTTTAGTACATTGATAGAATAATCCAGTTCTTGGTTGATAGGCATTAGTTTGCCTAACAACAGCACTGTTTAGTTTAGTTACTTTCGACATATCCCAATTCGATAAATCTAACTCTGTTAAAGATCTGCATCCGTCAAACATTAGAGCCATATTTGTGACATTACTTACATTTAAGCTAGACAATCCTATTATATTTGTCAAGCTATAACAACTATAAAACATAGTTTGCAAATCAGTTGATCCAGATGTGTCTAAATTAGTTAAATCTATTTTTGTACAATTAACCAAATTGCTTAATAAGCCTCTGCATACTGATGGTGTTTTTACTACTCCTTCAAAGCGTACTCCTACAATTTTTGAAGAAAAGCTCCCCGTCTGCCCTGAAGTCCATGGATACCCTGTATTAAAATCTATAGTATTTGTTGCTAAAGTTCCAGAAACTCCATCTGTCGGTTCAATTATTAGCACTCCGTCTCCAGTGACTCTCCAAGAACAAGTTCCTGAAGTTCCACTAGCTATATCTTCTGCTGCAAAACTTGATTTATTTAGCACAATTATAAAACCCAATACCATAGTGAATATTAATAAAATTGTTGTAATGGTTATTGTTCTCTTTACCATAGTTTTCTCCTAAAACATTATAGCCTTTCATGTATATGATATTATATATAACTATAAACTATAATAACTATTACATTGTTTTAATATGTTTGTAATGCCAATAATAAAAAGACCTTTGGTAAGGTCTTTTTATTTTCTTTTAAAATTGAATCTTCTTAGCTTTTCTACTATATTTTCTTCTTATTTTATTTACTAATGCTAGAACTAATATTCCACCTATTCCTACTAATAAGTATTTGTTTACTATATCATCTGTCTTTGGATTATATATCTTTCCACTAGCTTCAGTAATATCTTTATCTTCTTTTTGTTCAACATTTTGTTTTTCTGACTTTTTATAAGAATAAACAAATTCTTTTCCATTGTTTTTATTAGAAACTTCTTTTGGAATTTCTTCATTCCAAGAACCTACTTCATATCCTTCTGAAGGTTTGTTTCCTACCTCTGGTATATTAGTTGTTCCTATGCCTTCTTCTGATAGATTTCCATCTTTATCTTTTAATGTAATTATATCTGTCTTAGTGCCTTTACTTCCATTATTCCATGATCCATTTTCTACTTTGTATATAATACTTATTTGATACTTATCTGGTATTCCATCACCTTCTGTTGTATCTTCAAAATTATCTATTGCATAATCTAATACATCAGTTTCATAATATACTCTAATTACGTTGTTTTCATCATTTACTGAGATTGTTATTTTATGATTGTTGCTTACTAAAGTATAATTCTTTTCTC
>DGSM01000095.1 GCA_002393975.1 Clostridiales bacterium UBA4362 | reverse complement strand
CAATTAAAGCAGAAACATCTGGAAAGGGTATGAAACTTGTACTACTTCTAAAACATGCAAAGAAATCATTAATAATTCAAACAAATTATAAAAAGGAAGCAGATACAATAGAACCTTTTATGAATGAAATGTTTGATAAATTTAATTATTATGTATGTCAAAACGCTGTTCTTGATTACATTAAAGGGACTAAAGACCAAGCAACTAAAGCGTATTCTTTTGAAATATTGGATAAATTTTTCAAAATTGACAATATAAATATGATGAATAGATTTTATGATGTACATTTTAAATGGATTGAATCAAAAGCACATATGAAAAAAGATATTAATTATCTTAAGAAAATATATGAAGAAGTAAAGCCAGAAGAAAAGGCTTCAGAGGATGATATGGTAATTAAAATAAATAATGAACCAGTTAATGATGATGATTTAGATGACTATGAAGATGAGGAAGAAGAAGTAGAAATCACAATTAAAGAAAATGGCAAAGATCTTGTGGATGAAGAAAGACATATATATAAAGATTTAAGTAAGCCTTTAGCAAAAAAGAAAAGAGAAGAACATAAAGAAAGTCTTATAAAAGATTTTTCAAAACCAATGCAAAAAAAGAAAAAAGCATCTATCGAAGAAGCTATTCCAACATATAATTATGATTTTGAAGTAGTATATGCGGTTGGAACTAAAACATTAACTACGCAAAAATATGATGGATTAATTATTAATGATAAAGAAATTACAATAATTCATGATGGCGATGAAAATAATGTTAAGTTAGATACTAGAAAGATTAAAAGCTTTATTCTAGGATGTATACCTTTATTATTAGAAATGCAAAATGAAGTTAAAGAAAAAGAATTAAAACCAGCAAGGAAAAGTGTAAGAAATCAAATAGAAGTAAAATATAAAGAATATGATATTTCCTTAAATGGAAATATTTTAGACAATCCTTATCATGAAGCTTATTTACACTTTGAAAATGAATTAAAGAATATTTTAAATTATTTTTAATTCTTGAAATAATGGTTGCTAAAGGGCAAAGGGAATGCTATAATATTTGAGGTCTTTTTTTAGACTAACTATTATGCAATAGAAAAAATATGGAAGAGGTTATTTTATGATTAATAATTTAAGAAAAACAAAAATTGTATGTACTATTGGACCAGCAAGTGAATCTGAAGAAATGTTAAGAGAATTAATTAAAGCAGGAATGAATTGCGCTAGAATTAACTTTTCACATGGTGGCTATCCAGAAAACAAAAGTAAGATAGATAATGTCTTAAAAGTTAGAGAAGAAATGGGAGTGCCTGTAGCACTAGCATTAGATACAAAAGGACCAGAAATTAGAACCGGTACCATAGATGGAACAGAAAAAGGTAGTGTAGATATTGATAAAGGACAAGAGTTCTATTTTAGATATGAAGATGTTCCTGGAAATAAATATGAAACATCTATTAGCTATAAAAACTTATATCAAGAGGTAAAACCAGGAGATAATATATTAGTTGCTGATGGAAAACTAATATTTGAAGTTCAAGAAATCATTGGACAAGATATTAAGACAGTTGCTGTTGTAAAGGGAACAATTGGATCACGTAAAAATGTTAATGTCCCTGGAGTATCACTTGACCAACCAGCTTTAGCTCAAAAAGATATTGACGATATTTTAAGTGGTATAAAAGCAGGATTTGACATTATATTTGCATCATTTATAAGAAGAGCGGATGATGTTAGACAAATTCGTGAGCTATTAAATAATAATGGTGGAAGCCATATGATGATTATATCTAAAATTGAGAGTGCAGAAGGAATTTCAAATTTTGAAGAAATCCTAGCTGCATCTGATGGAATAATGGTAGCACGTGGAGACATGGGAGTTGAGATTCCTATGGAACAAGTTCCTATTGTACAAAAAAGAATGATTAGAAGATGTAATGAAGTTGGAAAACCAGTTATTACAGCTACTCAAATGCTTGAATCTATGATAGAAAATCCTAGACCAACTAGAGCTGAGGTAAGCGATGTTGCAAATGCTGTATATGATCAAACTGGATGCGTAATGCTTTCAGGCGAATCAGCTGTTGGAAAATATCCAATAGAATGTGTAAAAACAATGGATAAAATATCTAGAGCTATTGAAGAAAGTTTACATTATTGGAGAAGATTTGAATCTAAAGATTATGACTTTAGTGAAGAAAATATAAAAGCTAATATTTCATATAGTACAGTAATTACAGCAAGAGATATTAAAGCTAATTGTATTGTAACTTATGCCAATAAAGGTATTACTGCAAATATATTATCTGGTTTTAGACCTGGTGTTCCAATTGTTGCTATAACAGACAGAAAAGATTCTTATTATGAATTAGCTATTACTCAAAATGTAACACCAATACTAGTTAACCATATGGATAATATTAACGATATGTTAAATCAAGGAATTGATATACTACTTGAAAGAGGAGATCTTTCAAAAGGCGATAAAGTCATAATAGTAGGAAAGAGTGAAGTTCTAGAAAACGACAGACAGATGTCTCCATATGGAAGTATAATGATTGTATAAAATATTGAAAAATATTTGCAATATAAAAAAAATAATAGTAAAATAAGCTTGTAATATTATACGGAGGATAACGTTCAAATGCCTAATAATTTGCCTATAATTAAATATGGCGAAGAAGTATTTTGGACTCTTACTGGAAATCAGAAAAGAGAGCTTTATTATGATGCGTTTGAAGAAAAAAACGGAAGAAAGCCTAACTTCTTTGAAAAAATTAAATTATTTTTTGGAAGCAAAGAAGCCAAAGAAGACATTATAAATAAGATTTCTTTAGGGCAAATCAAAATTAAAGATCTTGAAAAAAATGAAAGAAAAGTAAACAAATTATATTCTCGAAACATTGATATTGATGCTTTAGCTGAAGCTCAAGTTGTAAAAGAACCTATTGCTAAAGTAAATGTCGATGAAATTAAAGCTGAAGAGAAACAAATTGTTAACGTTTTTGAAAAAACAAAAATTAAATTTGTTCCAGGTAGTAGACAAGAACTTCATATTAACAAATTGAATATGGCATCAGTTCAAGTTATTAATGATTCTGATAAAAGAAATGAATTGGGATTAGATTTCTTTAAAGAGAAACCTATTGTTTATTTAGAATCTACTAAAGATATTGATCTAGAAGCTCTATGCAAATTATCATCAAATGTTTTAATACATATAAGTGATGATGTTTCGAAAGAATTATCAAATAATAGATTTACTCAACAAGTTGCGCTTGTTTATGAAAGAAATGAATTAGTTGAAATAATTCAAAAAATGCAACTGATAGAAAGAGGAATAAAATCTTCTTGGTCTAAAGTTCAAATAGCAGCTTATCTATTTAATTATTTGATTACCAATATAGGCCTAAACAATGGAAGCGATTATGCATTAGATCAAAAAGATAGAGTTAGTTCAGATAGAAACATTAGATCATTAAGAGTATTAAATACCAAAAGAGCTGATAGTATTGGAGCTGCAATACTTTATAAAGAATTGTGTGAAAGAAATAATATAGATTGTGAATATTGCTATGGTGGTGGCTTAGGAGAAGACTTACATGCATGGAATATTATAACTATTGATGGAAAGAAATTTCCTGTTGATGTTTATAATGGAATTTGTGTATTTAATGGAATTGAAATACTTATTGAACCACTATTTGTTGATAGATTTTCTAAATACTCATTTATGAGAACTAGATTTAAAGATTTAAATGCTAAACAAGTATATTTTGCAGATAACAATGTTCCTAATCCTTATTGTAAAACAATTGATTATACTACGCTTGATGGAATTGATGCAGAAACATGTATTGCAATTTTTGATTCTTTAAAAGGTGATGACTATTTAGGAATCCATGACAATAATTTTGAAAGTGAATTGCCAGATAGAACTATTAGCGTTAGTGAAGAAGAGAATACATATAAAGTAAAATTAGAATATCCATTTAGATTCCAATTAGGAGATATACTTGTATATCAATTTAGTAAAGATGATGGCGAAATAAAATATGTGGATGCATCTGAATTAAATTATGATTGTTATAAAGTAATCAAGAAAGATTACTTTACACAAGAGGGAGATTCAATTCTTTTACTAGACAATGCTAGAAGGATATTAGCTTCTATTCCTAGATTAGATTTAGTTAATAATTATGAATTACTTGATAATTATAAAACACAAGAATTTACAATTAACAATGATAAAAAAGCAAATCTACAATTTGTTGGATTATCAAAGAAAAATATAGATATGAATTATCAATTTGACTTTTGCATAAAAGATAGCATACGTCCTTGTGAAACTGATACGATGATTATATTTGATATTTTGAGTTTTGGTACACTACATACAAACATAGACTTATTTGCTTTACCATATAAAAACATTACAAATAATGAGTTTTCTAGATATATTATGCCAAAGCCAGATGTTGATAAAACAGAAATACATCTAGAAGATTTTAAAGATTTTCTTAAATCAGGAAATCTTGCAAAATTACAATATTCTAATGATGAATTAGTTATCCAACAAGGGTAAAAACAAAACAATGAAAGGAATATTTTAAATGAAAGAAGTTTATATTTTTGGACACAAAAGCCCTGATACTGATGCTATTTGTTCAAGCATGGCAAAGGAAAGATTAGATAAGTTAGAGGGAAAAGAAAACCATAAAGCTTATAGATTAGGAGAATTAAGTAAAGAAACTCAATTCGTAATGGATTACTTAAATATTGATGCTCCTGAATTATTAACAAGTGTTGAAGACCGGACAAGAGGTTATTCTTGTAGATCATAATGAAGCTTTACAAAGTGTAGAAAACATTGAGAATGCTAAAATAGTTGAAGTAGTGGACCATCATAAAATTAATATGAAAACAGATGAACCTTTATATTATTTAGCAAAACCATATGGATGTACATCTACAATACTTTTTGATGAGTTTAAATCAAAAGGATTAAACATTGATAAAGAGACTGCTACATTAATGATAAGTGCTATTATTTCTGATACCTTGTTATTAAAATCTCCAACTTGTACTCCAAGAGATGTTGAAGTATTCCAAGAATTAGAGAATATTGCTGAAGTTAATGGCAACGAATATGGTTTAGAATTATTAAAAGCTGGAACAGATATATCTGATTATACAGCTGAACAAATAATTGATTTAGATGCTAAACTATTCGAAGAAAATGGCAAAAAATTAGTTATTGATCAAGTAAATACTGCTGATATAGATGATGTATTAAAGAGAAAAGATGAAATTGCTGCTGCAATGGAAAAGGCTGTTGAAGATAAAGGTTTATCATTCTTTATGTTTGTTGTAACAGATATTGTAAATACAAATTCTAAAGCATTTGTAGTAGGACCAGAAAAAGAA
>DGSM01000103.1 GCA_002393975.1 Clostridiales bacterium UBA4362 | reverse complement strand
TTCCAAGTCCGAATCTATAAATAATACCTAATATCAATAATGAAACTAGTGATGAAATAATACCAATAACGATACCTTCTACTATAAATGGTCCTCTAATAAAATTGTTTGTACCACCCACATATTTCATAATTGATATTTCTCTTCTTCTCGCATGTACTGTTAATTTAATTGTATAAGAAATAATAAATAGTGAGATTACTACTAAAAGAAATAATAAAACGAAACTAGTAAATCTTATTCCTTTAGCTAATTTCTCTAAGTTAGATATTGTATCATTTCTACTATTAATGTCATCTACAAAATCTAATTGTTTAATTTGTGCTTGAACTTCTTCATTAAGAGATAAATCTGTTAATGTAACAAAATATGAAGCAGGAAAAGGGTTGTCCTCTACATATGACTCTAACAAATCTTGATGTTCTCCTAATGTTTCTTTCATAGTAGCAAGGGCATCTTCTTTAGATTTAAAAGTTACATTATTTACACCTTCAATTTTTCTAATATTGTTGCCAAGCTCTTCAATTTGTTCATTAGTAGCATCATCTTTAATGTTAACTTGCATTCCTTGTTCACTTTCGATTTGAACCATTACATAATTTATGTTTTCACCTATTACATAAAAGATTCCAAACATAAACATAGTTGCAACCATTATAATGATTGATGCACTAGTCATTTTTTTCTGTTTACCCATTGATTTAATGGCTTCAGAAATCGTATATCCAATTGAACTATTCACCATCATACCCGCCTTTCTCATCTCTGATTATATTTCCATGGTCAAGACGAATTACTCTTCTGTTCATCTTATCAACTATATCTTTTGCGTGTGTAGCAACAACAACTGTTGTTCCTCTAAGATTAATATCGTTAAGTAGTCCCATAATGTCCCAAGCTGTGTTAGGATCTAGGTTACCTGTAGGCTCGTCAGCGATTAACATAACAGGATTATTAACAATTGCTCTTGCTAAAGCTACTCTTTGTTGTTCACCACCTGATAATTCATCTGGAAACATCTTAGCTTTATTGCTTAAGCCAACTAGTGATAAACACATTGGAACTTGTCTTCTTATATGTTTAGGAGTAGCATTAACAATTCTCATAGCAAATGCTACATTATCATAAACTGTCTTATCTGGTAGTAATCTGAAGTCTTGGAAAACTATTCCCATACTTCTTCTAAGATAAGGTATTCTACTTCTTTTTAAATTAGTAGTGTCTTTTCCATTTATGATTATCTTTCCTTTTGTAGGCTCTTCTTCTTTTAAAATCATCTTAATAATAGTAGATTTTCCTGATCCTGAAGAACCAACCAAAAAGCAAAATTCACCTTTATTTATTTTAAAATTCACATCGTGAATTGCTTCAGTTCCGGTACTATAAGTTTTGCAAACATTTCTAAATTCTATCATAAGTCAAAAATTCCCTTATATATTTTTACTATTTTATTTTAAACAACCATAATAAAGTTTTCAAGTCTTTCAGCCTTTTTTTCAACAAATAAAAAAAATGTAATACTTATGTAACTAAGTATTACATCATTTTATTAATATTTAAATTTATTATTATATTGTTATCTCTATCTTTATTGTAAATCTTTTCTTGTTTCAATTATTTTCTCTATTAAATTCTCTGTTTCAATAGGTTCTTTAATTCTGTATCTTCTAAGCATTTTTGTATATCCAGCATACGTAATATAGTTTTCTTCAAAGCCAACTCTACTTGCTGTACTAAAAAAATCTAAATAATCACTATCAGATAGCATACTCTTTTCAATAACAGTTATTTCATCATCTATTAGCAGCTTACTATTTACTTCATCTAAAAGTTCTGAATCAATTATTAAATAAGTAGAGCTTGGACATATTAATATTGTTCCTTCAATATCAAAGCCAACTATAAATGATACATTTTTAGGATTATTTACTATCATTCCTTCGATATTTCTTTTAGCTAGCTCAATCTTAATTACTTCTACTCTTCTGTTCATAATAACCCCCTTTATTTATTAGTTTTATTATGTAAGTTTCGAAAATTAATTAGATTTATACAAACCTAATGTAAATATCTTTAGTAAAATAAATACCATAATTCCATGTGGAACAAACATTGAGATAAATGTTGCAATTGCTATAAATGGTCCAAATGCTATATAGTCTTTAAATTTTTTCTTTTTTAATATAAGTAAAACAATAATAGCAACCGCTGCTATTAAAAATGATAATAGCGAAATGATTAATACATCTGAAAAGCCAAATATTAAGCCAATAGCAGCCATCATTTTTACATCGCCTAGTCCAAATCCTTCTTTTTTAGAAATAGCTTTACTAAGAAGAGCTATTAAATAGAAAATTGCAAACGCAGCACCCATTCCTGATAGTTTTTGTATTAAAACACTAATTCCATTAGTTCCTGTAACTAAACCACTTCCAAAAAGAATTGCAAACAATATGCCAATTTCAAATAGGCATAATACCAATCTATTAGGAATAATATGATCTTTCCTATCTATTTCAAATATACCAATTAATATAGGCGTTATGAGTAAATACTCTAAACACTGAAAACTCATTCCGTGAAAGTATAAAACTAATATATAAAGTAAAGCTGTTATCAGCATTAAAGGAATATTTATATGAAATGATTTCAAATAAGATTTAAAGAAATCTTTACAAATAACTCTCTCCTTAGCTCTAAGCCTTTTAATAACCCAATCCATGTATTGGCCTATAGCTAAGCCTATAATGCCTATAATAAAATAATAATAAATAGGCAAATCATTAACGTACATCTTCTTCTCCTTTGTATACTTTGTCAAGATATTTCTTTTCTTGTTTTCTCTTTATTCTTGATACTAAACTAGTTTCTAATTCATATGGTTTAGTAAGTATTGAAAACATTCCCATACGATTAGCACCAAAGCAATCAGTAAATAATTGATCTCCAACTTCAGCAATTTCTGACATTTTTTCTATACCATATTTTTCTTTTAATGCTTTAACAGCTTTAGATAATCCAATCTTTGTTGGTTTTAAGGAAAAGTAAATAAATGGAATATCCCATTTCTTTGCCAAATTAGAAATAATTGTTTTCTTTAAACTATTTGAGCAAATACATAGCTTTATGCCATCTTCTTTAAGCCCTGTAACCCATGTTGTAATATCTGCAATTTCTCTTTTATTAAGATCTATCAAAGTATTATCAACATCTAATATCAAGGCCTTTATTCC
>DGSM01000081.1 GCA_002393975.1 Clostridiales bacterium UBA4362 | reverse complement strand
TTGGTTTAAATACATAAAACCAAAAGCCACTTGTAGGATCAAAATGCTTATAAATAGTATGATTTTTTAAATATCCTAATCGATCACTTTTTTTAATATCTTCAATCTAATCTTTAGCACAATAAACTAAAGTATGTCCTGCCGAATCTTTTAATGGTTCATTAGTTTCAGTTAATTCTAAACTATTAAGTGTATCAGTGTCTAAAATATAATAATAACTTCTTGCCCGATCCGTATCTCCTTCGAAATGAACAGTAATAGTTCCATTTATTTCATCTGATTCAGGAACAATTTTTATATCAGCATTTGGGGATACTAAAAACTAACTTGAAACTCTATATTTTGGACTTGCTAATTTTAATCCATTGATAGTTGTTACATTATATTCAATTGAATAAATAGTATCAGTAGAAGCAAAATCATTTAAAACTACTCTATCAATAGATTGAGTGTAATCTGTATCATAATAAGCCTAATGTAATTTTTCACCAGTAGTGAAAAAAACTTTATCTTCTTCATCATAAACTTTAAATTCATAAGAATAAACTTTTTCAGTCTAATCTTTACATGCGCTTAAATCATATAAGCCAAACATTTCATTATTAAAAGCATTAATGTTTTCATAATCTAATCCTCTAATAGTTACTTTTGGCTTTGACACACATTTCGCAACACCAACAGTAGAATAATATCCTATATCAGTGCCGGATACATTACCTGCTTCATCAATTACTTGTTTGCCGCAGTAAGCAATTTGTATTTTATAATACTAACCTTCTGTTAATAAAGAAGCTTGTTTAGCATTTAATTCAAAAGTAACTTCTTTATTACTAATACTATAAGTATTAGAATAAATAGGAGGCAGTACATAAGAGCCAGATGAAGCAGTTCTTAAACGCAATGAAAAACCTTTCACCTATGACTCACTCATAGTAACATTCATCATAAATGGAATTATTATAGTACCGCCTTTTAATACTGTACCACTTGCCGCATCATATGTTAAATAAAATGCTGGTAATACTCCATCTATTACTGGTGGATATAATTTTGCCATTTTTCTCCTTCATCTCCTCATGTTGTAACTATAGTATAATTTGTATGATTATTTATTGCTTGTGCTATTGCTCTAAAATTTTTCAAAATAAGTCCTGTATTAAGATCAAAATTCTATGCTGATGTAGCTGTTCCTAAAAATTCACCTTTTCCATTTTTATCAAGCTTTAGTAAAACTGTTCTTCCATCTTCAGTAGTAAAAAGTAAATCATCGCCTAGAACAGTCAGTTCTCCTTTTAAAATAATATTTTCAATTGTTAATGGTTTAGCATTATTAGATGCTGAACTACCCAAATAAACATATCCATTATTATCAATAGTAAAATAAGAACTTAATGTACTTTCATCAGCCTCTTCTTCCCCAGAGCCGTTATAAGCTTCATTTTTAAAGATTAATTCATTAGAAATATAATTATGTTTTTCTAATGCGGCAGGATTTCTTAATATAAAAACAAAACCATTTCTTGTTTGAGTGTTACTAGTAGATAGCTGTCTGGCAAGAGATCCTGTGAGCTATCTATAAGTTGTATTAGCATTAAAAGGAATTAATTCATATCCTTTTTTTAAACTTAACATAGAAGTACTTGTACTAGATGGATCATAATATTCCCAAAAATAATTCCATTTTGATCCATATAAATTTGAAGAATCTGTATAAAAATTATCAACAGTTTTTGTAATAATGCGAGAATAGATCTCTTTAGTATAATATTTCACATTTGAACTATTATATAATAATCCATCATAAGTATATATAAATAATCTTGTATTATTTGTTTCAAATTCTGAAAGATCATATCCTAAATAAAGCTATAAATTGCTAAAATAAATACGCTAACTTTCAATTAAATTATCATAAGCATCTCTAAAATTATTATCTTGCCATAAGTCAACAGTAATAGAATCAATAACTAAATTTGAAATATCAATTACTTTTTCTTGATTCTAATACCCATGAGTATTATATACATTTGTACTAATCATATCTTCTTTTTTAAGATAATATTCAAATTTTGTATAATTACGTCTGGCAAGTTCTAATGCATCTGCTGCTGGTAAATGAGTAGTATTTTGATTATAGCCATAAATAGTTACTTTAATTCCATAATCACCAGAAATAAGATTTGTTGTAATTTCTGAATTAACTGTAGCTTTAATACCTAAACGCGTATAACCAGCAATAACATCCTATCCAAAAAAAGTTGTAAAAACAAAATGGTTTGTACTCATCGCAGAAGTGCCGCTATTTACAGCAATAGAATATTCTCTTGTGCTTTGATTTGTACCAAATAAATTGGCACTTTTTACAAAAGATAAGAAAGGCAATGTTTTTACAACATTTATATCACTTTTTATTTTTTTAGCAATAATTATTTTATCCTATTTAAAATCTCCTTGTGGTACTGTTACATAAACAATATCTCCTACAGATAAATTTTTAACTAAAGAGGATGCTTTAAATATTGCGGCTTGATATTGTACTTTAAAGTATTCACCTTCAAAGCCTACTACTTCACACTCTATTGTTTTATCATATGATAAATTAGCAATTCGAGCTGAAATAATTGTATCAATTGATTGAAATAAATTTTCAGTAATTTCTGTATTCATAAATTTCAATCCTCTCCTTTTTCTCACATTGTTCTAAATAATTTTAGAAGTTCATTTGGATAAATTAATTATAATTGCCCTATAATAAAAAAGTCTTGATTTTTTAAAAATTATTTTGATTGCGCCTTTCACCACTGTGCTCATCGAGTCTAAGAATAAAAAATTCATTTGGAAATTTTTTGAGAGGATGCGCGAACCAGGTTCATCCGGCCGGAAAAGTCTAGTAAATGCCGTCCGGATTAAACGCGAAAACGGCATAAAAAAAAGAGAGAATATTATAATAATATTCTCTCTTTATCTTACTTTAATCCAAATTCTCCCATTTACTTTTACAGATGGTCTATCAGCATTTTCTCCGCCGCCCCATTCATCATAAGTCGGCACACAACTAACAGTTCCAACAATGCGATCGGGCCATTCTCTTATTTCTTCTCTTGTCATAATATATACTTTACCATCAGGTCCAGCACATACACAATCACCTGGCTAATATTTATTTCTATCTTCTCCTGGATACACTAGTACTCTTCCTGCGACAGCAATAGGAGTTTTTGCTTTTTCAGTTTCTCCCTGAGCAAATCCCCAAGTATCAGAAGTCACTCCTGCGAAATGATCTAATCTTTTAGTAGTTTTCTATAAAGTATCATCACCAATTTCTTGAACGACATATCCAAATTCAGTATCATGTGATTCACGATATTCTGCATAGTCATTCCAAACTGCACCTGTTACAGCATTGCCCTAAACCCAAATATGTAACCAACCACTTGAACTACCATTTGCAACTCTTTTTAAATACATATTATTATTATGAAAACAAGTAGCAATATCACAATAATATCCTCCACTATTAGCATGATTCATTCTTAAATGATGATACCAATCAGAAGTTGGACTATCTACAGCAGTAGGTGAATTTCCAGCTGTAGAACTTGCATTAAAATATTCTAATCTATTAACACCATAAGTTGGAGCTACGCCTGGATGAGTAGCTGTTAATAAATATTGAGCACTACCATTTAATGTACCATAGAAATTATTTGCAGTAAAAGCACTGTTATAACCAGTTCCAGCAGCAATACCTAAACCGTTATGAGTACCTTCAATATGTAATCTAATATCAAAATCATTGGTTGATGTTGGCATATGCCAATCTAAACCTTTACCTATTTCTCCATATCCATTAGCATCAAAAACTGTAGCAAAGCCATTTTTATAATTTCCAGAAGAAATAATATTACATGCCGCAGGTTTTCCCCCAGAAAAATAAATTGGATGAGTCGCACTACCAGCATTTGAAGTTAATGCTGTTGCAGTATTAGCATTTCCTGTTATAGAAATACCCCAAGTGCCAGATGCTCCAGTTCCATTTCCTAAAACTAAAGATCCAGAATAGGTCTAAGTCCCACTAGCATTAAAACATCTATATAATGGGGCAAAACTTGATGTACTAGTTGTTCCATTACCCATATAAATTCTTGCTTGTTCATATTGTTTATTACTATACCACCAAATAATATCAGGACTATCTGTTGTTCCAGTATAAAGATTAATATCAGAAGATGTATCAAGACCCTATGTATGCAATCTTGCATTAAGTGTATCTGAAAAAGTATTATCTCCACGTAAAAATGTAGTTGTATTATTAGGAGTATGACTTAATTTATCAGCACTACTAGCATTACCATTTAATTCACCATATATATTCCATCTTTTATCTTCAGAACCTAATGCTTTCCCTAAATCATTATTAGGTAAAAGATTGGCTTTAAAAGTTAAATCAGCCATTTAAGTTCCTCCTTTTATTTTTTTATATCTATTAATTTTTAATTTTGTTTTTTTTTTTTTTTTTGTAATTTGACCAAGAAAAAAAATAGGAGACTTATTAAGTCTCCTATTTTTTTATTTTCTATTAGCATACTAACTTGCCATATTGACAAGATTTGTAAATGCCTATTCAATTTCATTATGATCTGTAACATTTGGAAATTCTGCTTCAATATGAACATTCTATTCAAGTTCATTATCTGTCCCAGTCACTTTTGGCATTATTAAATCTCCAAGGCCATTTGCCATCCAATTTGTAAGATTATCTAACTATCTTACAACCTACATAGCATCAAGGAAATTCTCAGTATCATGAGCATTAAGAACCAATTCTTTTTGATGTAACCAAGCAAGGCGGCCATTACGACGGACAGAGCCACTTGGCCATTCACCAGTATACATACCAGTATCAGCAAATTGCCAACGTCCAGTATATCCACCAGTATCTAATTTATATCCATTACTTACCCAAGTCTAATAAGCATGATTATGTGCTTCTGGCAAAGCCCACCAGTTATCAAGACCACCGCTGCTACTACTATTAGTATCTGCAGGAGGATCAACATGTTTATGCTTTTTATACCATTCTTCCCATTCTTCAACGCTATTGAACATTATCTCATGTTCGCCACTATCATCTTTATATTTTACCCATACTAAACCACGCTATTTAATATATTCTCTTACTTTTTGATCTTCAGTATCATCTACATCTTCCCCAACATCAATAATATCTCCTTTTGCAGCAGCAACTGTAACTCCATGTAAAAAGTCTAATGTTGCCTAAGTTCCAGCTACATATTTAGTTGCTATTTCTTTACCAGTAGCAGTATCAGTAGTAATAAGATTAAGAGTACCATTAGATGTTAATTCTCTTTTAAATCTATCAAGTTCTTCCCAAGTATCTACAGCATTATCACCATTTATCATTTTCGCAGGTTCAACATATTCTCCATCAATCTTCTTTAATTCAGTAATTTTTTCTAATAATATGTCATATTCTTTTACAATATCTTTAATTTCATTTAACCAATCATCAGTAGCTTTAATTACAGCATCCATTGTCTTTCCAAAAGAATCTTCAACTCTATCTGCTAATTTCATTACAACATCTACTTGTTCTTCTGATTTTTCAGTAAGAGTATCCATTTCTTCACCAAACGTCTAGCCAATAGTTGCCATATCTTTTCCTGCGGCCGCATAAACTTCTTTCTATTTTTCAGAATAAGTAGTAAAAGCTTCTAATGCTGGTTTAATCAAATTGTCTTGTAAATTTGTTTTAGCACTATCAATCATACTATCTAAATTACCATTTACTAATAATTGCGCTAATGGAGTATTAGCAAAATCATTCGTTAAGTCATGATCTTTAACAATACCTGGAACAATAGTTTCTAACCAATCATTATTACCAAAAGCATTATTTAGTTGAGATCTTAAATAATCCAATGTTTGATACATAGAATTCTAAATATTCTATACTGCTGCTAAATAATCATCATAAGTAGCAAAATCTTCTGGCTATAATGCCAAAATAGCCTATTGCGCTTCTTGCTATACTTGTAAAATTTGATCCTAAATATTATCAATATAATTCTAATTAGCTTCTTCCATATCTCGAATAGCATCTTCATAATTCTATTCCGCTTCAGCAATTTCATCCTCATCAGCAGTATAAACATAACCCCAATTACCATTATTATCACGAGATAATCTTACAATTGATTTAGCATCTCTAGCATCTTCAAGTGCCTAACGGGCTAATTCAAGCTTATATTTTTTATCAAGAATATCAAGATCATATTCACTTAATTCAGTACCATCTTCTTGTAAATCATTAATTTCTTTCTGTAAATCACGTAATCTACCTTTACTCTTTAAATTATCAGTATCAGAAATTGATTGATCAATATCTCGATTTAATTTATTTAAATCATGAATCTTTTGATAATTATCAACATAGAGATCTCCCAATGCTTTTTCTCTATCAAATTGAGCTTGTAAAAGAGCAAGAGTATTAAATAAAGGACTAAAACTTTTTTCAAAATCTTTACTTGCTTGTTCAACAGCAGATTTATAACTTTCTTGAATCTTAGAAAGAGCATCTTCCCAAGACTATAAGAAATCTTTATGCGCACTTTCCATTTGACTATTAGCTATATCTAATTGTTCTTTTAATTCATCAACTCTTTGCTAATAGAAAGCTTTTTCTTCTGCTCCTTGCGCATTATTTAAACGATCTAACATAGCATTATATTGTGCTTGAACATCTCCAAGGGTTTTAGTAAATAAATCATATCTACGACGTGCTGCTTCAATTTTATTTATATTATTATCTAATGCTTTACTATTTAATGTATTAAAGAAATCTGCTGTAATATCAGTCATATGCTAATTAGTTAAATCAATAATATTACCAAAACTTTTATATACATCACCATAATAATCAAACTCATCAATTTCCGAATCTATCTTTTTTCCAAAAGCTTTAATACTATCTCCCATTGATTCAACTATTTCTTGGAATTCTGCTCCCATTGACTAAATATATTGAATCATCTAATCCATATAATTAGTGATCTAATCTTTCATTTCAGTAGAAAGACCAGTCCATTTTGGATTATTGGTTAAATCAGAAAGTTTATCAAAAAATTGTTGAGCATCATTTAATAATAAAGAAATTGAATCACTACTAAGTTTCTCATTTATTTCATTAATTTTATTAACAACATCTCGATAATTAGTAATAATTCCATTTGCATCACGTTGAACAATTTTATTAACTTCTTCTGCATCTTCTTTACTTAATTTTTTAATCCAACTATCAACAGTATTAGATACTTGCTTAAAATCAATATCATCATAATTCTTTGCACTAACTAAACCTTGTTCATCGCGAGTAGCAATACCTAAAGCAACATCATCATAAAATTCTCCAGCCCGCATATTTTCACTGGCAAGAGTACCAAGATAATTATAAAGACCTTTACGAGTTTTTTCTAAACTATCCGCTGTATTTGCGATCTCATCATTCATATTAGCAATATGTTCTGCTACACGGAAAATATCATCTTTTACAAATGAATCTTGAAAATCTAATAATCTCTTTTGATCAGCATTAAGCTCAAGTTCATATTCTACTCGATAAGTAATTTCTTTAAGAGAATTATCAAGAATTTGATTTGCTAATTCTTGAAGTTTATCAGTTTCACTTTCCCAAAGATTCAATGTATCAGTATACATCTAAATATCTTTTAATTGCTCTTGGAATTTATATTGAGCTTCTTTATTCATAGCATTTGCTTCAGCATTAGCATTATATTGTTCTACTAATTTTTCAACAAAATCACGATAATTAGTAAGAACACCATTACTATCAAAAGCAGCCCCAGCCCAAGAGATTTTTTCCATTGTATTATTAGGATCTGGATTTTCATCAACTGATTTATTCCAACCCTCTACAAATTCACGAATCATAGTAGTAAGAGCATTTTTATCAGTATTCATATATTCGCCAATTTGCTTTACATATTGCTTTTGCGCATCATATTGCTATTGATAAAGATCAGTCTACTTTTCAATTGCTTTAATACGGTCTTGTCCCCAAGCACGATCAGCAACTTTAGAGAATTTTTCAACTGCTCTAGTAATATCATCAATTTTTTGAAGAATAGTATAATAACGTTCAAGAATATCACGAATTTTTAAAGTGTTAGGATCATAACGAGGATCTGTCTCAGCAGGTGTACCACCACCGCCACGGTTGCGGCCACCACCACTAGATGAACCTCCTCCAGAAGAACCAGAATTGTTCCAATCAGCACCTATCTCATAACCAGGTATAAAATTATTAATACCTTTTGCTAACCCTTCTAATCCTGGTATTTTATTACTTTTTAAAATACCTGCTGATTGTGATGCTGTATAAATCCTATCAGTTGGCTCAACCCATGCATATTCACGGCCTGTTTTACCAAGAATATCCATTGAACCATCTGACTTAACACGAAGTTCTGGGCCAAGCTCACCAGTAATGGCAATATGCCCCTCTTTACCAGAAGCATATGCTAAAAGTCGCGTATTATTTTGGCCTGAGGCTAAATAAATATCTCCTGAAATATCATGACCATCTTGATCTTCTAAAGTATAATCACCATTATCATTTACACCAACTGTATACTATTTATCCCCAACATTAACTTTCTAACCTACTGTGACACTTCCACCGTCAGATATATAATTCTAAAATTTTTCTAAAGCTGTATTTCCACCAGAGCCTCCTCCACCAGGGCCTCCGCCGCCTCCAGTATCTCCACCAGAATTATCACGACTGCCTCCTCCGCTGGGTTGCTATTGATTCTATGGAAGTTCAATAGGATTGCCGTCTTCATCAAGGAGTTCTCCTTCTTCATTTACTTTCTAATTATTTTTAGCACGAGTTGCAGCATCTCCTTCTTCTTCGCCATGCTCAACTAATGTACCAGTATTATCATCAATTTCACCGATCATAGTAAGTACTTGCTTTTCAAAAGGAGATAAAGCAGTTGTTCCTTGAGATAATGCTTTTTCATATGCACTATTAATAAAATCAAAACGCTATTGTGCGGTTACACTACTGCCGTTAAATATACCTCCAACCGCTGTTGATAAAGCAGACTGAGTTGTTCCATGTAATCCTTGGTAATCATACATTTGTGTAAATTGATCACCAGTATATCCTTCTTTTAAAGCATTCTAATATAATGCTCCTAATAAATCAGGATTTTCACGTGCTGCTGCTGTCCAAGCTGCTAATCTAGCATTTTCAGGATTAGTAACAAAATCACCATTTTCTGCTAAAAAATCAGTCTCTGCACTTAAAGCATCTTGATAATTTTGCCAGGCTTGTCTTTGAGATTCTTGTTCTAACTAAGCTTGCTATAACTATTGTTCCTACTATGCTTTCTATGCCTGCCATTCACTAAAAGTCATTCCTAATGTAGGATTATATGTATCATCAGTGATTGCTTCTGGTTTATGTCCAAATGGAGCTTCTTTTCCTTGCCCAGTGTCTGGAGCTTTTGGACCCTCATTGGCTATATCTTTTTTATCCATGTCAACTGACATATCTAAAATATCTTGAGGTTTTAATTCTCCTGCAGTTCCTGAAGTTTCTGGTTCAGTAGTTTGCTAAGGTCCAACATCAAATCCTAAAGCAGATAAAATACGTCCACCAATACTATTAGGGTCAATATCACTAAGTATATTTTCTGGCATATTTGGATTTTGTGCATTAATAGCATTTTCTGTATTCTATGCAAACCATTCTCCTGGTGTTAATTCAGGATTTTCTGCCTAAGCTTCAAGAAATTTCTTATATTCAGGTATACTCATCTAACCTGGCGCAGCTTCATTTAATGCTTGCCAATTTGAAAATTGTTCACCAGTTAGTCCCCATTGTGCCCCTTGCGTTTCTGCTGTTGCTTTAGCTTCTTCATTTTTTACAAGATCTCTTAAACTTCCGCCATTTTCAAGTTCTCGATCTATATCTTCTTGTGACCATCCTAAAGCTTTTAATCTATTAGTCCATTCAATATTTCTAGAAGCTTCTTGTTGCTAAGCTTCAGCTTTACGTTCTGCTTCTCGTTGTGTTTCAATTCGCTATTTTTCCTATTCTTTTTTACGTTCATCTTCTGCCTAAGCATTATTGATTAAAGTATCATAATCCGATCCTAAAGCTATTGCTTCATCAATATCATTATCAGAATAGCCGAACTATTCTTTTAACTATTGCCTTTTAGCTACATCTGCTTTATGCTACTCTTCTGCTGCTTTTTTATCTCTATCTTCCTATGTCTCATAATGCCAAGACCAAGTGCCATCTTCATTCTGTGACATAACCATATGTTCATACATATATGCCATATCTGCTGCTTCTTGAGATAATCCAGAATATTTAAAAACAGTATCACCCTAAGCGGCATGGACGTCTTTTACCCAATCTCTAACAGTTCCTTCACCTGTCCAACCTATATCTTCACCAGACGCTGTTTTAGCTACTAATTTCTATACAGTATCTTGATCATTTTCGAGCATTTTAATAAGATCTTCTTCAGTACCACCCACGGTCTCAATCATAGTCACAAGTTTATTATAATCTAATTTTCCACCTGTTGTAACTGCTCCATAAGCATCAGCAAGTTCAGAAAAATTTTGAACCTATTCTTGTTCACCATATTCATTTCTAATAGAGATACCTTGTTCCTAAGCTCGTTTTACCAAATCTTGAGAAGTTATACCATTCCATTCTTCTCTTTTAAGATTAAGTCCGATCTATCCACCACGTTTTTCAAAGTCTTGATCAAATTCTTCTTTACTTTTATATCCCATTAAAGCCCCATAACGCCTATAATAAGCATCATACTCTTCTTGACTAATTAGTCCTTTAAATAAATCTTTAAAGCCTGCTTTAGCTCCACGCTAATCTAATGCTTGACCAACCTATCCACTAGTACTTGCTGTAGACATAATAACCTAAGCATAATTATTAGCATCTTCTTCAGTCCAACCATAATCTGTCATTAATAAATTGGTTAAATTTTTAACTAACTAATCCTAAGTATATTCTTTACTACCATCAGAGCCTTCTCTTAAATAGAAGCCACCTTTGCTATCTACTCTAAAACCTAACTTATTCCAATCTTCATCAGTAAATCCTGCCCCACCAAGAGTATCAAAAAGATACTTCATAACATCCGCAGGACCACCGCCACCTTTTCCTTTTTTACCAGCCATAGATTCCATAAATGTCATAAAACCAGAAGATCGCTCATCTGTCTTCATAAAATTCCACATCTATTGGAAATTCCAATCACCATGTGAATTTGCTTCCATATAAGCTTCTCTAACTCTAGATCCACCAATTTTATCAATTATATTTTGAATAGGATCACTATAAAATCCCCAGCCTGCTTTATTTGCTTGATACATTTCTTTACCCATATCTTGGAAGAAATCTAAGAAATCAAGTCCGCTACGGCCTAAATCAAGATTATCAACTACTTCAAAAGCAGAAGCATTAGCAGCACTACGACTTTCAGCTCTACTTACCGCAGAAATAAAATCAGATGAAATATTGGTACTTGTTAATCCACTAGTCCCTCTATTCATTTCTTCAAAAATAGCAGCAAGACCACCAGCATTAACACTTAATAATCCAGCATTATCTGAACTAACTTTTAAGAATTGACTTAATTCTTCTGATTTTCCAGCGAGGTCGGTAATATATTGAGCTGTAATCTAGCCAGTTGACTAAAATTGACTATTAATTTTATCTAATACATCAGAAAATCCAGATGAATTATATAACATCTGGAACCAACCTTTTTCTTTTCCAATATCTTCAATTTGACTACTAAATAATTCAATATATTTATCTCTTTGCGCCTAATTAGCAGCATAGCGTTTTAAATTATTATTTGAATAAATACTAGCTATAGTATTATCAAGATTATAATTTTGAATTGCGGCTAATGTATCAGCATCAAAACCACCATTTTGCGTACGTCCTCTTAATAATAATGAATACATAGTATTAGCAGTTGATTCTCCAACTTCATTAGCATTAATCATTGCATTAGTTGCTTGTTTTAATGCCCCATAAGTAAGAGACGCCATTACTTCTTTTCCATTATCAGTGATCTATCCTGCTAAATTAGTTACTCTTTCTTTAAAAATACTACTATCTTCAGTTTCTGTTATTCCATTTAATAGTCCATCACCGATACCACGTAGCATTGCAGTAGCTAAATCATTAAGTTGATTATCATAAATTTGTTTTGCATAATCTCGATATTGCTAAATAGCTTGATTTTCTTTTGTATTTAAAGCATTATTTCCACTTTCATCATACTATAATAATCTATTAAAACTATCATTAATTTCTTGATAATTTAAATTTTCTAAATTAGGAAGATTATAATTCTATAAAGTTTCTGCTAAATTAGATAAGCCACCAATTTCTGATATCCAATCATTTAATCCAGTTATCTATAATTCTGCAGGTAGTTCTAAATTATCAAAAAAATGAGGATCTGTTAATACTTTATCAATAATACCTGTACTAACTTTCTAAAATACTGCTTCATCAGATAAATCTCCTGCTTCTTCTCCAAATAAAGCAGCATACCAAGCTCTTGGATTGGAATATCTTCCTTCTCCAAAAGTTTTAGTTCCCGCTTTATTTGCAAAAGTTAATACTGAATTAATAAAATCTTCATTCTATGTACTAGTCAAGTACTATGAAGCAATATAAGAAGTTAGATCTTTATTTTTAAATCCAGGAGATAAATTTGTAGTAGCAGTAACATCTACTAGTCCTTGAATATAAGATTTTCTTTCTTCAAGTAATTGGGAATATCCTCCTTTACTTAATGCATTTAAAGCTTCTTGATAAGTATCACTATCTCCATACTATTTTTGTAATTCATTAGCCTAGTCTAAAAAATTGCCTAATTGTTCTAAATCAGAAAAATTTAATGCAGATAAAATACGGTCAAAATTAACAATAGAACCTTGGACCTAAGCATTGGCTGACATTTCTTGTAAAAATGCTGTACCAGATAAATTATTATCTGTTTCAAATAATCTCTACTAAAAAGCCCCAATTAAACCATTAACAGTAAGGCCTTCTCCTAAATGTGCACCCTATGCGTTTGTATAATATGTACTAATTCCTTCATTTTTAGCATCATATAAAATATTATCTGCTTCAGCTCCAGCTATTTCTTTATAATTTTCTAAAATTTTACTAGCATAAGTAGACTATTCTTTATTGAGTGCTGCTGTTTTTGCTTCTGCCTCAGCTCGTTCTACAGCTAAATCTAAAGCATCTTTCTAAAATTCAATTTCTCCATACTATCCATATGTATAATCTTTTCCATATATTAAATCATATGATTCAATTAAATTAGTAGCAGTATCATTTGCACTTAATAAAGCCTATGTAAATTCAAGCGTTCCATACTATAAATTATGTAAATTATCTAATAAATTATTATGTGTTCCCTAAGCAGTTATTAAATTCTAATAAGCGGCCTAAGCATCAGCTGTTAACTAAGTAGCTACAGCAATTGATTCTGAATAATTTTTTATAGCTCCATTTAAAGTATTTTTTTGCTAATCCTTATATAAAGCAATTCCACCAATAGTAGCTCCTAGAATTCCAGCAATTGCAAGACCTAATGGCCCATTTTTAATACTAGTTCCACCTAAAGTTTTTAAAGTATTACCAAATACAGTAACTTCTTTTCCTGCAGAAGCAATAAAATTTTGAAATGGTTTTACAGCCATAGATCCTGCCATAAACAAACTAGTTAAAGAAGCAACTTGCTATCCAGCAGTAGCATTTTCATCACCAAATGTTTTTACTGCTGCTGAAACTCCACTATATATTTGACCCAATGATGCTAACATTCCAATATTAGTTGTTAAAGCCTATGACATAGCCATTGTTTGTGGAATAGTTTCTCCTTCCATCTAACTAGTAAGAGCTTTGCTCTAAGAAAGATTAATTCCCATGTTAGATAATTCTAAAGCACGGTCTTGTTCTGTAAGACGCCTATTTTTTAAAATAGCCATTGCATTATCTATTACAGGACTATTCTATCCTGGCTATAGACCTAACTAAGTTCGTATCTCATCTTTTATATTATTTTCTATTATTTTACTTCCAGCAGATCCTGAATCTAAAGCCTAAACTATACCACTTAATACTCGATCAACTTGACGACCGCCTCCTTGAAATAGTGTAGACAATTCTTGATCCGATAGCTAACTAATATCTTTCCCCATACCCGTTAATGTTGTAGAAAATTTTCCTAATCCTGGAATAACATCATCTAAAGCTATATTACTAGCTTTTGCTGCTTCGGCTAATCCATATAATTTATCGGCAGTCTACCTCATATCCTATGGAGTACTTAAATTATATGCTCCTGTCTTTGTATAAAAAGATATGAATTCTTTCGCGATATTCTCTCTTTTAACTGCAGTAGCATAATTATCAAATCTAGATGATAATGCTGCCGCATTAAAAGGAGAAACATTTGAGGTTAAATTATTCCAAGCTTGATATCTCTACTCTCCAGCAGTTGTTGCTCTTACTCTAGCTAATCTCTCAGGATCAGAAGCTATTCTTAAAAATTCATTATCTAATTGTCTACGACGTTCTGTAATTCCAGTCTAAATACCTGTTAATAACTAACCATTTTCCATTCTACGAGTATTAGCCATTATTGCATTTTGTTCTGCCTAAGCAACTATCCTATCTGATTCTTGTCCTAACTATCCAATTAAACTCTAATAAATTGGTTGCTAATATTCTGAAATTCGTCCTTGCTATACTGCATTATCAAAAGCTACCTATCTATCTACAAAAGCTTTGTTAAAACCATGAGCCATTCTATCAACATTATCATACTGTGATAAACGTATATTAGAAGTAACAGCATTCATTGCTTGTTTACGTAAATCTAATACTTTTTCTTGGCCCTAAGAAGTCAATCCATAAATACTAGAGCCAATATTTGCAAAACTTTTAGTCATCTATGGAGCAAATGTATTCAAAGCAAAATTAGCTATTGTAGACATAACTCCTTTAAATCCACCCATTTGATTAGTTAAAGTACCCGTCATATCTAATACAGATCCAAAAGTATTAGTTAAACCTATAAAAAATTTATCATCAAATAAATTTTTATAAATAGTTTCACTAGCTGCTTTAACATGCTTAGAAGCCGCTTCCCAAGATTCAGCATATATATCTGCCTATTTTTGAAGAGTGCCCTAAGCCTATTGAGCTGTCTATAAATTTTTCTAAAAACTATCCCAATTATCCATCAAAGATACAAGACCGGTATAGTTACGAGCTCCACCAACAGTCTGTGCTAAGGCAACCTATTCTGCTTTGCTTAATGAAGTCCATCGATCTCCAATTTCATCAAGAATTTTATCCATATCTTTTAATGAGCCATTGGCATTTTTAATATTAACACCAATGACATCTAAAGCTTTAGAGTATTTATTTAATGTAGTTCCATCATCCAATGTTTCACCAAGCTAAAGACCTTGTAAACGAGAAAATAATGTTTTAAAAGAAGTGCCTACGCTATCTGCACTTTGACGAGTTGCTGCAACGACAGTAGAAAGTGCACTAGTAGCGTATTCATAACTAAGGCCCGTTGTTTTAGCAATTGAACTAAATTTTTCAAGACCTTTGGCAATTTCATCAGTACTAGATGCAGTGCTAGCACCAAGAGCTGTCATAACATCAGCATAGTATTCAAGTGATTTACTCCCATCATAAAAGTTGTTCCAAATTGCAGTTAATTGATCTGATACTTTTGCTGCTGTTTGACCAGAAACATTAGCTAATTTTACAGTAGTTGCTGTTCTTTTTTCAACTTCTTCATTACTTAAGCCCTATTGATAATAAATAAGAGAAGCTTTTGCATAAGCATTTGTTGTAGTATTTAAAGTTTTTGCAGCCTAGTTTGCTGTTTTAGCAAATCTTTCCATCTATGCCTAATTCTATCCAGTAACAATACGGATACTATTTAATGAACTATCTAAAGATTTAACATAATTCATTGCCTATGAAGCTGCCCCCATAATACCATGTATCATACTAGATGTAGCTTGCCACCGTACAGTATTACCTAATACTGTCCACATCTACTAAGCTGCTTTACCTGTTCGCAGCATAGGTGTTTCTGCAGTCATAATAGCTCTAGATAATGAATTAAATGCTTGATTACCAGTAATTCCTAAATTAGCTAACTAAGTTCGATAATCTGATAGCTACATTTTACTAGCAATTAATTGATCATTAAAGGCCGACAAATTTAAGTTACCAGTTAATGGGTTCATAGCTTCTGCTAAAGCATTCTTTAACTAACCCGCAGCTTTTGTTGCTTCTAATATCTAAGAAGTTATACCTAATGAACTATTAGCTCCTGAAATAGTATTTTTACCAATCGAATTTAATTGCACCCCTAATTGCTGAATCTACTATCTAGCCTAAGTGGTATCAACCTAAAAATTCATTCTAACATTTAAAGCTTTTGTTCCAGCCATAATGTATTTTTCTCCTTTCTCTCTTGTATCTCTATATAAAAGAAAAATAGGTAGAATGGAAATAACATTCTACCTATTATAATATATTTAAGTTATTTCTATTAATATTTTAAAAATATATTAATAGAATTAATTTAATTAACCCAATTTAGTAATCACATCTTTAACCATACTTAAATTTTCATTTTTAGATAACTATTCTGTAATTTTACGAGCATCTAAGTCAACATCTTTATAGTCTTGAACAATCTATTCCATAATACCCATTGCAGAATCTCTATATCTATAAATTTCATTTATAGTTGCCCAAATACTATTGTCAATATATCCAAGTTCTTCTTCTGGAATATTTTCTTTTATTTTATTAGCAAATCCAGAACTAATAAATAAATCATAAAGTTTTAAAATATCTTCTGATTGCTTATCAGTGACGTTAATATTTGTATATGTTAAAATAATTTCAATAAGTTCAAAGATTTCAATTTTACAAGGATTATAAAAGGCATGATCATCAGATGAATAATTTATAACTCTTGAAATTAAATCTAATTTTTCACCTACTGGAAGATATTGTTTTACTTCTATTTTTTGATCTTTCCATTCAACTTCTTTTATTGAAGTGTTTTTAGAAAGAGATAATTTTGTAAAAGCTATTTTAGCCATTATATATCAATCTCCTTTATCTCTACTTATAAGTAATTTTATTATAAAATATTTTTTAAGAATTGTCAAATAAATTATAAAGATAAATTAAAAACTATTTCAGGTTCAGAATCAATAGTCTACTATAATTCTCCAACAACTTGATCATGAATATCTTCTGTTGATGGAGTATCAAAATTTAATGATAATCCTTGTACAGAAGTATAATTATTATCTTTTATCCATTTTTGCATCTTTTGAGTTAGTTTACCAGTTTTTGGATTCTATTTACTTTGAATATAATTATCAACAACTTGTCGATAAAAACCATGTCTATCACTATTTATTTGATTTAAAAATTCTTTATCTGTTAAACTTAATTCCTATGTAAACTAGTTCTATCTAGCTGTATTATAAATAGATTGGAATTGAGGTAATGAAAGAATAAAATCAGAAGAAATTCCTAAAGACTATAATACTGGATTATTTTGAATAACTTTTTGAAAATCCTAAACTAAAAAATCCTATCCTTTTCCAACCATAGATAGCTATTGAGTAACATGATCTGTAATTTCACCTGAAAGCTATTTTTGAGCATTTATATCATTTGGCTCTAATTTAGCCTTGGCATATTGCATAAAACTTACTTTGTCTTTGAAAATTTTTGCAAAACTATCATTTGAAGCAGACTCCATTAACTACATAGGGCTAGAGTTTCCTGTTGCAGTTTTTATTGAAACAGTTATTCCATTTTTTTCATAGTCGCCTTCAAATAAAGCTCCTATATTTTCTGCAGTATTAAATTTATAACCATAGCCTTTTGATAAACTATCAAAAATTGTATCATCTAAAAGCATTTCTGCTAAACGTTTTTCTCCAATTTTCTAATTATTTAAATCTCTAATAATACCTCGTTCATTCGCTAATTGTAACTAAGCATATCTACTTTTAATCACGTCTTCTTTTAAAAAACTATCTTTACCATTGTAAGCTCCTTTTAATCCACCATAATATAATAAAGTTTTAGCAAAATTTTCAGAATTACGAGCAGTATATCCTAAATTCTAAAATAATTTAATATCATTACCAGCATCTAATGCATCTTGACGCTCCGATGTTTTAATTAAAGCTAAATTAAGTCTAAATGTAGTTGTTTCTGATAATAAAGATTCAAAATGTTCGTTAGCAATAGTAATAATATCTTGAATCTAAGTACCTGCATTATTCATAAGAAAAAACGTATAATATTTCTCTACACTTTCCTAATTTATATCTCTTGGCTATCCCTATTTAATAAAACCCTACCCAAATTGACTAAAAATTTCTTCAACTTTTTGTGTTTTAGAATAAGTACTCTATATCTCTTTTTCATATGCTAAACTCTTATTAATAAAATCTTGTATATCCTACTAAGATTTTAAATATTTTATTTCTTCTGGAATATCCTACCAAGTATCCATTAATTTAAGCATTAAATTTTGTGAAGCTTCATTATCTTCTTTATTAAAATTATCCTCGTTAAAAATAGGAGATAATTCATCTAATAAAGTAGCTACCTAATATTTGTCTTTAGATGCATCAGCCTATTTAATTAATTTATTTAAAGCTTCTTCATAGCTTGCTCTATGTGAGATATGTCCAAATACATTTGCTTTATCTAATTCTTGAAATAAATCTTCAAGTAACTAATCCTTATCCGTATAATACTCTGCTTGTAAAATAGCATAAATTTTTCTACGTAAGTCAGCACTAAAAGCCATGTTTTATAAATTTCACTTCCTTCCTCTGACGAAATAAAAAGAAAAAGGAGGAAACCTATAAAAAAGTTTCCTCCTTTTAAAAATTTTTAATTAAGCAACTTGCGTATTAGAACCACTCAAGACCATCGTGTTCAGGCTCATGGCTTGTACTATGACGGTGAAGATCACTATCAATAATATCTTCAATAACTTGAATTGCCGCATAAACCTTATGAGTATGGTCAAAACGAGTATAATCAGGGAATGCATCCATAGTAAATGTAAAGGTACTAGGATCACCACTATTTGCCATTGTGAATGTAAAGTTAGACTGAACCTTGCAGTTAGGAATTACAAATTCAGCAGGCATATCCTAACCATCTTGGTTACGGAAAAGTGTTTCAGCCTCAAGGTAATAGTTACCACCAAATTTATCAGCAGTAATTTCAATTTGAGTTGCACCAGCAGTACGTGCTACATAATAATCAACAAGAACACTATCAAATGTTGGAATTACTTGTTCATTTAATACAATAAATGGGAATTCACGAACATCATAATTGCCTTCACTATAGTCTTCAGAAGTTTGACTCATATCATCAGAACTTGCTGCGCCGGATGGATTATATTGATGTTTTTGATTATCACGATCTACCATAGTTGTAGGAAGCACATAATTAGCATGGTCAGAAACTTTAATCCAATATTTAGTAATATTATTTTCAGTAACCGCTTGAATATCAGATCCTTCTGCCTCGTTAGCTTCACCATGAACAGGAATATAAGGCTCTGTAATAATTTCGCCTTCCTTCATAAACATAACATAACCAAAGTTTTCACCTTCATTAACTGGGAGATATGGTTTGTTACTTAAAGGAATACGAATAGTACCAGTCTACATATTCTCAATATCTAATTCACTTCTATCAATGATTTCAGTCACATGTTGATAAACTGTCTTATCCTTTGCATCAATTAAACCAGCACCTGTAAGAATAGAAAGACCCTCTGCAGAAATAAGAGCATCTTCCATGGTGAAGGTAACTGTGCGTTCACCTTCCCAAGCAACAAGACGAGGATTTCCGCGTCCACCTTGGGCATATACTGTACTAGACTGACCTTCAAGACTAGAAGTCTTTAAGGTATCAAAATACATAACAGGTTCATTTTTATAGAAAATCTTTTTTCCGACTTTCTGAGCTGCTTTAGCTTTGAGAACTACATTGCATATCTCGCGTACGCCGAACTTTTGCATATATATTTCCTCCTTAAAATTTTTAATGAATATTCTTCATCCAATTTTCTGGATGCTCATCTGGTTTAGCTCCTGCTAATCGAGATCTTAAATCAATATCCCAATTAATATAAAGCATAAACCTTTCAACTAAATCATATAGTTGAAACATTGTTAGTTTCTTCAATTCTAACATTGATATATGTAAACCAATTGTTAGCATTGAAATATACTAAGTAAAAACACTAATATTTGAATTACCTTTTAATTCAGCAACTTTTTTTCGACCTTTCATAATTTTATCTGCAATCTATTTTGCTCTATCATTTATAGGATTAAATGTCTACTAATCCATTGGGCCATCTTCCATACAAAAAATTGCTCTTAATGCTTTTTGTAAATCTTCAAAGTTATCTTCATCTATTAGTATCGTGACATCATCTTTTTTAAAAACTAAAGAATTTGGTGTAAATAATACCTAATAATTAGGCAACAACAATGTTAATACTTGTTTAACAGCTTCCTTTTTTTCTTTAGCTTCTTTCTCAGACATTATCATCATAAATATTTGAAAATTAGTTGTAGTCATTAAAAGAACTTTGTCCTCTATAAACATAGTTTTATGCAAACATAATGTCTATGCACCAGAGAAAAAGTCAGATTCTCCAATAAAGGAAATTTCTTCTAAAGTAGGCTAATGTAATA